>CAMWXM010000009.1 GCA_947178195.1 uncultured Ruminococcus sp. | reverse complement strand
TTATTAAAGTGAATAAAGAAAAATAAAAGAAATTTTGTAAAATCCTATAAATTCAAGCAGCATAAATTATTGAAAATGCAATAATCAATAATAATGTTTACTTTATTTTTAAAAAAGGCAGGCAGACATGTTCTGAGATGTCTGCCTATGCCATGTGGCGGAGATGGTGGGATTCGAACCCACGGAACGTGTTACCGTTCAAACGATTTCGAGTCGTTCTCGTTATGACCACTTCGATACATCTCCACATTAATTAAATGTATCTTCGGGATATAACCGCAGATATATGTCTATGTTACAAATACATTATATCACAAGTATTAAAAAAAATCAAGAATTTTTTTAGGTTTTGACAAAAAAGTTTTTATGTGGTATACTATATGTAAGTATTGATTTTCAATTATAATGATAAAGAACAGAGGGATATAATGAAAGATAACTCAAATAATTCCAATAATTCAAAAAGTACAGTACCTTTATTTGTTGTACTTATTGTTCTGCTGCTTGTTATAGCTTTTGGAATAACTCGCCTTTCGGAAAATGGTGAGCTTAGTGTTGCCGACTCTGTCGAATCGGCTGATAGCACTTCTGCGGAGGCAACGGAAGTTATTACAGAGCCGATAACCACAGAGCCTACGGAATCTGAACCGGCACGGCAGCTTAATTTAAGCAATTATGACGTTTACAGTGAAGTGGCGCTGCTTATGGATAAGGATGGAAATGTACTTTACAGCCTTAATCCTGACGAAAAGATCTATCCGGCTTCGCTTACTAAGATCATGACTGCCATAGTTGCCATTGAAAATATCAAGGATATTGATGACGATGTTATGATACCAGGGGATATTTTTGACTATATTGCGGCAGAACAGGCGTCCACTGCCGGATTTGCCGCATATGAAAATGTTACTTATCGTGATCTGCTTTACGGTACGCTTCTTTCCAGCGGTGCGGAATGCTGCCTTACACTGGCGGTATGTCTTGGCGGTTCTGAGGACATGTTTGTGGGAATGATGAACGATAAAGCGGACGAGCTTGGAATGACGGGAACGCATTTCACAAATGTCTGCGGTCTGCACAGCTATGAGCACTATTCAACGGCTATGGATATATCGGTTCTGCTTAACTATGCTTTGAAAAATGAATGCTTTAAGGAAATATTTACCGAAAGCGAATATTATACGGAAACTGATTTTAACCCTTCGGGTATTACCTTACGTAACACTATGTTTGCAGCTTTATCTGATACTTCCTTTGCAGGCGGAGAATTTCTTGGTGGTAAGACAGGCTATACTTCTGAAGCCGGATTGTGTCTGGCGTCCCTTGCTCAGGTGAACGGCAAGGAATATACTTTGGTTACAGCAGGTGCGGATGGCTCTCATGAAACAGAACCATATCATATTTATGATGCACGAAAGGTTTATGAAACGCTGGCAGAGAACAACTATGCAGATGATAATTTCAGTGACTGATAAATATATATATAATTCAGGCGCTGCCGTACAGGCTTTGTACGGCAGCGCCATTGAATTATGTTTTTATTTTTCATTTTGTTTTTTTACGTGGAGCACGAGAATATCATTTTCAAATATACAGGTAGGCCCTCTTGGAATCACCACTTCTGAACCTCTTTTTATAAGAATTACAAGCTTTGATTTTTCAGCCGAATAATCTGATATTTTCTTTCCTATCCAGCTGCTTCCGTGACCGATCTTTCTTTCCTTGAACATTATATTGTCGTCTGACTGGTATTCTGGTGCGCTTACCACGACTATATCACCCGATTTTATAAGCGTATCTCCGTTAGGGATAATGCTGCTGTCGCCCCTTATAATAAGTACAAACAACAGATCCCAGGGAATCGAAAGCTCACGGATTTTTTTATCATTCCATGGGTGATCTCCCTGAACGGTCAGCTTTATAAACCGTACGTCAAGCTCGTCGACATAGTCGTTAAAGGTTCTCAGTACGTTTGAATTGCTGTCTATCATATTTAATTTTTTTGCCATAAAGGGGATAAGCGTTCCCTGAATAAGTATGGATATAAGTACTATGCAGAAAATCATATGAAAAATATCGTTTTCAAGATTTTTTACCGAAACCATTGCCATAATAGCAAATACTATAGAAGCTGCTCCTCTGAGTCCCGACCATGAAACCAACAGCTGCTGACGTACACTGCATTTAAACGGAGACATCAAGCCGAATATTGCTATAGGTCTTACCACAAACATCAGGAAGAAGGATATCGCCAGAGCCGGCAAAAATACCTTGATAAGTGCCGATGGGAAGGAAAGCAGTCCCAGCAGAAAAAATATCAGCATCTGCATAAGACCTGTTATACCGTCAAAAAAATGCACCATAGCTTTTTTGTTTTTTATGTCGGAATTTCCTAAAACGATACCTACAAGATATGCGCTTAAATATCCGTTTCCGCCCACCGTTTCCGGCAGTGCAAATGCTAAAATCGCTACGGCTATCATAAAGGCTGCGTCAAAGCCCTCTGTTGAAAAATTAAAATGAGACAAAACATATCTTGCCCCTAAAGCAATTAATCCGCCGATAGCTATGCCATAAGCAAACTGGGCAAAAATAAGATATACTATTGAGCCGGCAGAAGCGCTGCCGTCTATAAGTGAAATTGCTGCCAGAGTAAGCATGTATGCGCAGGGGTCGTTGCTTCCGCTTTCCATTTCCAGAAGTGAAGCGGTATTTTCTTTAAGATTCAGCTTTTTTGAACGCAATATCGAAAATACAGAGGCGGCGTCTGTAGAGCTGATGACCGCACCTATCAAAAAGCTTTCCGTAAAAGAAAATCCTAATGCAAACCAGCAGAAAAGTCCCACCAGAACTGCCGTTACCACAACGCCGAGAGTAGACAGCAGTATGGATTTTGCGGCTATTGGTCTTGCCTCGCTCCAGCGAGTACCAAAGCCACCGTAAAACATAATGAAAATCAATGCAGTTTTGCAAATGGTTTCTGCAAACTGATAATTTTCAAATTGGATTTTAAATATTCCGTCCGAGCCGAAAATCATACCCAATGCTATAAATCCTATAAGCACCGGTATGCCGATTTTATTGGTTATACCATTTGTTATGACGCATATCATAATAACGACTGCGCCAATCAGAAGAGAGATAGTCATAGATCACCCCAGATCAGAAAATTAGAACTATTATACAAATAGCTGTAAGAATACCTGCCATAACGAACTCTAAAATTGTCGAGACTTTTTTTTGCGCTTTTAATGATTCGATGGCGTTCCATAACGATACTGCTATCAGAAAAACCGACGCTCCGATAATTCCTGCTGTTTCCGGGATCAGATCCAGCCAGCTGAGAATTATAAACACCAAAGATATAAGGCATAATATTATCCTTATTATAGCCGCATTCTTTATACCTGTGCTTTTTTCATTATTTTCATCCATATCAATTTCCTCCTTGTTTTTTTGTGACCTTACGTTTGCTTCCGTCCTTTTCAACTATATATGTGTTCTCAAGCTGAGAAGAAAGGCTTCGTATAAAGCTGTCCCGATATTCCTGCCTAAGAATTGCCTGTTCTTCCTTTTCTTCGGCAGACAGCTCCTGTGTACGGGATTTTCTTGCAAGAAAATTTATTCTGTCAATTTTTTTTTGTTCCATAAATTTATCTCCATTAAACTCATTTATATTTATTATAGCATATTTTTATTATGAATTCAACTGCTAAGATTCACGTAGTTTTTAAGCGCATGATCTTAACCGCTATAAATCTCAAGAAAAAGGATTTCAGGCGGATTAAAAAGCCGCAGCTTGCCGATTCCGGCGGACAGTACCATTTTTTTGCCGTTTGATTCATATATACCTTTGGTATATTTTGGGAAAAATTTTCTTTCCGGAGACAGCAGACCTCCCAATGGCGTATTTACTGCGCCTCCGTGGACATGCCCAGAAAAAGTGATTTCTGCGCCCCATTTTGCATACTCGCTGAAAAAAAACGGATTGTGGGCAAGAAGCACTGATACGCCTTCAGGCCTTCCGAAAATGGCTTCAAGCTCTTTTGCGGTATAATTATCAAGATTTCTATAGCTGCCATCCTGATTTTTATACACGCTTTTTTTTAAGTCCGCTCCATAAATATTCAGCTTTATATCATCCTTTTTAAATTCCGTCATTGAATTTTCGAGAAAGACCGCTCCTGATTCCTTCAGCATTTTTCGGTATTTTTCCATATTATTATCATTCAGATCCAATTCATGATTGCCTTTGGAGCAGAAAACAGGACAGATACTACAAAGTTTTTTTATAAGTACCCCCTTATAATCAAAATCCGTTTCAGTGCGTGAAATAATATCCCCTGTTATAAATATGACGTCCGGCTGAAGATTATTTATTTTTTCAGTAAGTATGCGCCAGTTATGAGAATATTTTCTCTTATGAATATCTGAAATATGGACTATTTTAAGCTTTTTATCCTTTGGTATACCTGCTGTGATTTTATATTTTTTCACAATGATCCTGCTATTGTCAAGGCATACGCACATAAGAAACATGAAAAAAATCAAAATTACAGCTATAAGTATTCTCATTTTTATCCTCTCTTTTTAGCAATTATATTTTTAAAGGTTGCTATAACAGCATTGAAGTTTATTGCCGTTATAAATATAAACAATGAAATAACATAAATAGTTTCGTGCTCCGGTCTTACTGTTTTTAATATGGCAATAGCCAGAAGAGCCGCAATATTAATAATAGTAAACAAATGGTTGACTTTGAAATAAATATATCTTCTTGCGTCAACGATTCTTATTAAATAGCATACCACATAGCTTACAAATGTTGTAGCGATAGCTCCATGGATACCGTATTTCTGAATGAGAAATACATTTAAAATAAGGTTCAGAACTGTTACGATAAGACTTGTCCAGAAGGAATTCTGAGTACGCTGAGCGGCAGTATATATACTGCTCAGGAACATATTAAAGCACATCATCAAAACCGAAAGCACAAGTACAGGAGTATAATTAACGGCAAGGGCATATTCGGGGTGCACATTATAATTAAGTATTATTTTTGAAAGAAGGTCAACAAATAAAATAATTCCTGCCGAGGCGATATACATTATCGACTGATAGGCTGAAAAAACCTTATGATAAAAATTTCCGATCTCTTTTGAGCCGTATTCCTTTATGGCTGACATATTCCACGCCTGAAAAAATACCGTTGAAACCATTGATACAAGATTTGGTATTTTAGAGGCTGCCGTATAAATTCCTGCCGCCGCATCTCCTACTTCTCCTTCCGGTCCGGGAAGATATTTTATAAAAATTCTGTCGGAAAATCCGGTGATTATCCACATGACAGATGTTGGTATCATGGGTATGGAAAATCTCAGCATTATCCTTGTGATATTTTTATCTACAGCTTTAAGGCTGAAAAATCTGTTAAGGCTTGCTATTGCAAAAAGAAATAAACAGGAACATAAATCAGAGGTTATCATGGAAAGCATAAAGCCTGCCAGTCCCATTTCAAGCCATGAAATAAAAATAATGTTAAACACAAAAAGGGTAAATGTGGCAAGAATACCATCAAAAGCGTAAAGTTTTACATAGCCTATCGAACGCACAAACAGAGAGCAGGTCTGGCGCAGTGCGGAAACTATAACATATCCCACCAGCCATACGGTATAACCCTTGATGAATGGTATTACCGATAATATCGGGGAAAGAAGCACCATTATGCTCATTCCGATAAACTGCACGGATATAGCCGTTGAAAATACCTGACGATTATTGAAGTTTTTGTCCAAGCCGTATCGTATTACCGATTCGGATATGGCAAATGTAAATACCGGTATCAGAAAGGTAGCTGTTGTTTCTATAAGCTCCTTTGTTCCGAAAACATCAGTTGACATATGAGTAGTATAAAGCCTTGTAAGAAACATTGCAAGTATCTTTGAACCAAATGTTCCTATAGCAAGTATCATAGTATTGAGAGCAAGATTTTTATATTTGTTCATATTAATCTCCAATTATTTTTATAGTCATTTTATATTATAACAAAAATTCAGCAAAAAGGAAATAGTTTCGCCAAAATTTTTTCTTCTTCACCTTTAAGCTGAAATTATAATATAATGTCAGTATATGGAATATGAAAAAGCAGCTCATTATATAAGTATAAAGACTGTAAATTAAGGCAATGATAATTACAGATAAAAAATTGCCTTATGGAGAATGGAGATAATCTTATGTCTGTTAAAAGAGGAGAGATCTATTATGCCGATTTAAGCCCTGTTGTCGGTTCGGAACAGGGCGGAGTCAGACCGGTACTTATAGTTCAAAACAATGTTGGCAACCGTCATAGTCCGACTGTTATAGCGGCGGCAATTACAAGCCAGAAGGAAAAAGCAAAGCTTCCCACACATATCGAACTCAGCGCAGACGGCTGCGGACTTGCTAAAGACAGCGTAGTGCTTCTTGAGCAAATCAGAACCATAGATAAAAAGCGCCTTAAAGAGCGTATGGGAGAACTTGATAACGGTTCTATGAATAAAGTTGATACCGCATTGTCAATAAGTTTCGGTTTGCAATAATTGTGGTTTACGATAATTATATAGTACAACACCGCACGAATCCATAAAAGGAGATTTGTGCGGTGTCGCTTTATTATAATTGCTTAATTGAGCCATTTTGCCAGCACTTTCATAAGCTGTTCAAAATCAATAGGTTTAGCGATATGCTCATTCATTCCGGCATTTTTTGCTGCCGCAACGTCCTCGGCAAAGGCATTGGCTGTCATAGCGAGTATAGGCACAGATTTTGCATAATTTCCGGGAAGAGTCCTGATAGCTCGTGCAGCCTCGTATCCGTTCATTATAGGCATCTGTATATCCATAAAAATAACGTCAAAATAATTGTCCTCAATGTCACTCATTATATCAACAGCTTCTTTGCCGTTTTGGGCAAATTCGACCTCTAATCCCGACATAGACAGGATTTCTCCTGCGATTTCAGCATTACGCACGTTTTCCTGCAAATTGTTTTTCAGCATCTTTCTTAAGATTTGAAGCGGTAGCTGAATCTTCATTTTTGCCTGTAAGCTCGTTGAAAAGATGGATCATTCTTGATTTGAAAAGAGGTTTGGAGATAAAAGCGTCAGCTCCTGCAGACTTGGCTTCAAGCTCAATCTCCGACCAGTCATAGGCAGAAATAATAATTATAGGAATATCCTTTCCAACTTGTTTTCTTATCTCTCTTGTTGTTTCAACGCCGTTCATTCCCGGCATTTTCCAATCGAGAATAATAGCAAAAAAGTCGTTTCCGCATTTATGATGCTCAACAGTTTTTTCTACCGCTTCCTCGCCGGTAAGCACCCATTCTCCATTCATGCCCAGATCCGACAGCATTTCACAGGTATAAATACACGAAGTATCGTCGTCGTCGGCAACAAGTATAGGCAGGTCTGCAAAGCTTTCTATTTCAAATTTATCTGTTGTTGTTTTCAGCTTCAGGAAGAAGGTTACAGTAATTTTCGTGCCCTCGTTGAGCTTGCTTTCGACCTTGATATCGCCGTTCATCATCTGAACGATATTGCGTGTTATCGGCATTCCCAGACCCGTACCCTGAATTTTTTCAATTCTTGCGTCGTTTCTTGCACGTGAAAACGGTTCAAAAATATGTTCCAGATACTCTTCGGTCATACCTATACCGTTATCCTCAAAAACAAATTCATAACAGCCTATATTTGGTTTGTTAGTGGATTTTTCAGATATATACAAACTGATTTTTCCGCCTTCGGGAGTATATTTTATAGCATTGCTCATAAGGTTCATGAACACCTGCTGAATACGTTGGCTGTCGCCTATAACATTTTCATGTTCAATATTTCTTACCGATACCGACAGCTGATGATTTTTTGCCGAAACATTAGGTTTTGACATTGTAAGAAGATTATCTATAAGGTCAGAAAGACTGAAGCCGCCTTCGTGAAGTTCCATTTTGCCCGATTCGATTTTGGACATATCAAGTACTTCGTTGATTATTCCGAGAAGATGACGTGAAGAAACGCCTATCTTTGACAAACAGTCGGCAACACGTTCCTTGTCATCTATATGAGTCCCTGCAATAGCCGTAAGACCGATAATAGCGTTCATAGGCGTTCTTATATCGTGGCTCATATTTGCAAGGAAGTCGGTTTTTGCTGAATTTGCAATGTTTGCCGATTCATAAGCTGCCTTAAGAGCCTCCTGCTGAGCAAGTTCAGCCTTTTTCTGACCGTCAATAATATTAGCGGCAAATACTACTGACTCAACCTCGCCCGACTTGCTGCGTTCAGACACAACAAGAGTGATTCTGCACCAGCCTATGCCGACCCGACGGAATTCAATACTGGCATAATCTGAATCTGCAAGGGTAGATTTTATATTCTCCGGATTAAGAAAATCGGCGATTTTTTTACTGTGTTCAGGCATAGTGAACTGTTCAGAATAAATTTTTACAAAATCGCTTACAGCTCCTATTTTTTCAAGGCTTTTTGATATATCGTCCAGCTGCTTGTAGCTTATATAGCTGCCATGGCGAAGAGATAGAAGATAAAGACCCGAGTAAACCTTTCCCAGCGATTCGATAAGAGAACGTCTCTGTTTTTCATCATGACGGCTGGCGGTCACATCGTAAACAATAAAGCTTGCGTAGATATGCTCATTGAACTTATATAGTATTACCAGTGTACGGCGGTATTTTCCGTCCGCCGGTATATAGTATTCAAAATTTATAATTGATTTTCCTTTACGACAGTATTCTATAAGCTTTTCCCTGCTACGCACAAGCTCTATATTGCCGCTGTTGGCTACTATTCTGTCGTCGGAGAACCATTGGCCTGCAAGGTCGTCGTAGGTGATGGGGAGAGAAAGATTTAAATCTTCATAGGTGTGGCTACTTTTTACAATAATTTCATCGGAGATCACACTCTTGGTAAGATCAATATCAAAAAATACCTCACTATCCATTGCCAGAGCGTTTCTGTACTGACGGCGTTCCTCTTCAAGCCTTTTTTCCATCAGCTCCTGTTCGGTCACATCGGTAACGGTACTTAAAATATACTGCTGTCCGTCCGTAAAGCTCAGAAGCTTTGTTTCGGTTTTAAGAGCAATATTTCCGCCGGAAATAACGTTTTTCGCATGGAAAATATATGTGGCTTTGTGTCCGGGACTGACAAGCTGTTTTACCGCATTGACGACGTCCTGGATTTCTTCCGGCGGGACTTTTTTCATAATATCGCCGACTGTTTCTCTGGTCAGACCGATCTGGCGGAAAAGCCGTTCGCCTTCTTCGTTGAGCATAAGAAGATTGCGTTCTGGCAACGTGTATGCAAAAATACCGGTCGAAAGAGATGTTGCCATTTCCTTTTGTATGGAAAGCACGTTTTCAAGCTGTTTGCTTCTGTCTTCAAGTTCGGTAACATCCTGCATAAGTGCATACCAGAGCTTGTTTCCGGTTACGTTATCAAGGAAAGCTTTTCCTCTTTCTATGACCCATCTTATGCTGCCGTCCTTACAGGGAACACGGTACTTTACAGTATAGACTTTGCTTTTAGCCATTTGTTTTTTTATTTCGTCAAGAACCGCTTCGCTGTCTTCCACAAAAACATTGCTTATTGCATTGTGTCTGAATTTCTCCATAAATTCAGACACGGTATATCCCTGAAGATTGGCTGCTCCTTCGCTTATATAAGAATATCTGTATTCATTTTCAGCATCAATAATTTTCAAGCCGCCTGAGATTCCGTCAAGAACGGCGTCTATACGCTTGTTCATTTCAGCGTTTGCCTGATTCAGCTTTTCGTTGGCTATCCTGAGAGCCTCTGTCTGCATTTTCTGAGTACGTCTTATCTCGGAAATATCAGAAGCGACTACTGCCGCATGAATATGACCTGTTTCGTCGTCTAAGGACATGAGGCAATTTACACGGATATGTATATCCGTTGTGGGAGTATAATATTCTACCACAGCATTGGTGATACCAGATTCAAATGCTTTTTTGATTCCGGCACAGGTGAAAAATTCAGACATTTTGCTGTTGACAAACTCAACTCCGAAGGTTTCCTGATATTTTTCCATAAGTTCATCAAATCCCACAGGCACTGAGAAGCCAAGCTGACGAATAATATTTACTCCGTGAGCCGTAATAAATTCCTTATGTAGACGACCATCGTTAATATCGAAAAAGAAATTGAATTCACTTCCTTTTGAAATTGCGTCACGATAGCTTTTTTGTTCCCTTTCAAGAGATTTGTGGCTCTGGACAAGCTTTTGGGTTTCTTCACGATTACGTATGGCAGTACCGATAAACGTCCCCAGCGTTGTAAGCGATTCTGAAATGATTGCTATGGATTCATCGGGAGCGTTATCGACTCCGATAAATCCAACCAGCCTGTCGCCAATTTTTATGGGAGCTTCCACAACGCTTCTTATATTCTGTCTTAAAAGGGTTTCATAGACATATGGATCAGATTCTTTTATATTTTCAATATCAGGAATAACTACGCAACTGTCCTTTTCAAAAGCGGACGTCCACGTATTCATTTCAGATTTAATAACATTTTGCAGACTGTCGATCTCAGGCACTATTCCTTCTGCGCACCATTCTGCAGTATTACGATAATAATCGCCTATACCTTCGAAGATATAGGCACGTTCTGCAGTCATGTAAGTGCCGATTTCAGCTATAACTTTATTTATAGCTGCGTTTAGATCGCTGTCCGAATTGAGATACGCTATCTGTTTATGAATAAATTCCGAAGCTTCAATTTTTTTTAAAAGGGTGTCAACATCATGCTGAGAATAATTTGTAATATCCGACATAAAACGAACCTCCTTGACAAGATAACATTACTGCCTATAATTATAACATACTTATGTATAGATTTCAAGTGTGAAATTCCTTTTTTTAGGTCTTACTGATTTATTATTTCAATCATGTCAACCTACTTTTTTGAAAAATTTTTCCTTCTGTCGCCGATAAAGCTGCTTTTCGAGACTTCAGTAAATGCTTTCAGTCAACTAAAAGCGATGTAAAAGTTTTTTGCTTACTTTTTTTCAAAAAAGTAAGGGAAATTGTCGAAAACGGCTTGACATAATTAAAAAAAAATAGTATCATAATAAGAAATAACATTAATGAATCTGTATTTGTATAGGGAGGTTTTAATTATGCTCAACGAGAGTAAATTTGTTAAGGAAGGTCTTACCTTTGACGATGTTCTTCTGATTCCGGCTAAATCAGAGGTTACGCCCAACATGATAAATCTGGAAACAAGGCTTACTAAAAACATAAAGCTTAATACTCCGATCATGACTGCCGCTATGGATACCGTTACAGAAGCTGCAACTGCTATCGCTATTGCAAGGGAAGGCGGCATCGGTATCATACACAAGAACATGACTATTGAACAGCAGGCGGACGAAGTTGATAAGGTAAAGCGTTCGGAAAACGGCGTTATTGTAAATCCATTTTCGCTTACTGCTGACCGCAAGGTATATGAAGCTGATGAGCTTATGGGTAAATATAAAATTTCCGGTGTTCCTATAGTTGACGGAGCTGGAAAGCTTGTGGGCATTATTACCAACCGTGATATGCGTTTTATTTCCGATTTTGAAGCTAAGATAGACGAAGTAATGACAAAAGAAAATCTTATTACAGCTCCTATAGATACTACTCTTGAACAAGCTCAGGAAATTCTCCGTAAGCATAAAATTGAAAAACTCCCTTTAGTTGATGAAAAAGGCTGTCTTAAAGGACTTATAACCATTAAAGATATTGAAAAGGCTATCCAGTATCCAAATTCGGCAAGAGACAAGGGCGGAAGACTTCTCTGCGGAGCGGCAATCGGCGTTACGGGGGACGTCTTAGACAGAGCAAGAGCGCTTATTGACGCTCAGGTTGACGTACTTGTTCTTGATTCCGCTCATGGCCATTCTCAGAATATTATGAAATGTCTGAAAATGGTCAAGGAAAGCTTCCCTGATATTCCGGTTATTGCCGGAAATATTGCTACTGCAGAGGCTGCCGAGGACCTTATTTCCGCTGGTGCAGACGCATTGAAGGTCGGAATCGGTCCGGGTTCTATCTGTACCACAAGAGTTGTTGCAGGTATAGGCGTACCTCAGATAACAGCCGTATATGACGTGGCAAAGGTGGCTCAGAAGTATGATATCCCTGTTATCGCAGACGGTGGTATTAAATATTCCGGAGATATCGTCAAGGCTCTTGCGGCAGGAGCAAGCGTTGTAATGCTGGGTTCACTGCTCGCAGGCTGCTCGGAATCTCCCGGAGAAACAGAAATATTCCAGGGACGTTCCTTTAAAGTGTACAGAGGAATGGGAAGCCTGGGCGCAATGGCGTGTGGCTCAAAGGACAGATATTTCCAGGAAGGTGCAAAAAAGCTTGTTCCCGAAGGGGTTGAAGGACGTGTCCCTTTTAAAGGACCTTTAGCAGATACCATATTCCAGCTTGTTGGTGGTATCAGGTCGGGTATGGGCTACTGTGGATGCGTTGATATTCCTACCCTTCATGAAAATTCACAGTTTGTGAGAATTACCGGTGCAGGACTTAAAGAAAGCCATCCGCATGATATTTATATTACAAAGGAAGCTCCTAACTACTCCGCACAGATTTAATGCGATAATATAAATTATTATAACTAAAGGAGATAAAATATAATGACAGAATGGGAAAAGGCTCAGAAAGGTTATTTGTATGATGCAAATTACGATCCGAAATTATTGGAATTAAGAACCAAATGTGCTGATCTGTGTTATGAATTTAATAATTGTAAACCTTCTGAAACTGTTAAGCAAAATGAACTTCTTCATCAAATGTTGGGAGAAATCAAAGGAAATATTGTTATTACAGCTCCTTTTTTCTGCGACTACGGTTTTAATATTTCTGTAGGTGAAAATTTTTACACTAACCATAATGTTATTATTTTGGATGGTGCTAAGGTTGAAATCGGTGATAATGTATTTATTGCGCCGAATTGCGTTATCTCAACAGCAGGACATGCTATTGACGCTCAACAACGCAAAAAGGGGATGGAGATAGCATTTCCAATTAAAATCGGAAACGATGTGTGGATCGGAGCAAATGTCAGTATTCTTCCGGGAGTCACCATAGGAGACAATACGATCATTGGCGCAGGAAGCGTGGTAAACAGAGATATACCTTCGGGAGTTGTCGCTGTTGGTAATCCTTGTCGTGCGGTAAGGAAAATTACCGAGGAAGATAAAAATAAATATCCTATCTATAATGAAAATGATTAATTTTACTGCAATTGCAGTTGCTTTATAAGCTATAAAAGGAAAAAACTGAAAAAAATTTAAAAAGTGCTTGATTTTTTGTTATAAAAGTGTTATAATATATTATTGTAAGATAAAGTAAGCTAAAGACCGGAAGATTTCCGGTCTTTCTTATGTATAAAGGCGCATGAGCCTGATTGGAGTGTTTATCTGATGAAAATAAAAAAGTTCGGAAATACTGAACAACTTGTTTTTGAGCTTGCAAAGCCCATTGCCGATGAAAATGGCTGCGATATATGGGACGTGAGATTTGAAAAGGAAGGAGCTTCCTGGTATCTGAGAGTGTTCATCGACAGGGAAGGCGGAGTGAATATAGACCACTGCGAGGCGGTAAGCCGTCCTTTAAGCGATATTCTTGACGAAAAAGACCCTATTTCTCAGGGATATTTTCTGGAGGTCGGTTCAGCAGGTATCGAAAGAGAGCTTATTAGAGAGTCGCATTTTGCAGCATCGCTGGGGAAGCTTGTCAATATAAAGCTTTATAAGGCGCTGGACGGCGTCAAGGAATTTACGGCAATACTTTCGGAGTTTGATAAGGAAAAGCTGAAGCTTTCCTGTCCGGTGGAAACAGGAGAAGAAAATGCACGGATAATTTCGCTGGCAGATATTGCTAATGTAAAGCTCCATGATGATTTTAATGAATATTTATAATAAAGGAAGGATCTGAGAAAAATGAACAACGGTTTTTTTGAGGCACTGTCGCTTCTTGGCAGCGAAAACAGCGTGGATACGGAAATAATTGTGGAAAAAGTCAAATCGGCTTTGCTGAAGGCTATTAAAAAAGCTTATCCTTATGCTGAAGATAATATTAGAGTCGATATCGATCCTGCAACCAAAAAGTTTGAAATGTTTATCATCAAGACGGTTATCGATGACGAGCCTATCGACTATAATGAGATAAATATTGACGAGGCAAAAACAATAAAGCCGGGCACTTATGTGGGCGATACCATTGAATGGCCTCTTGACGCAGCGCAGTTCGGAAGAGCAGCGGCACAGTCGGCAAAGCAGTCGATAAAAGGCGACCTGAGAGAAATAAATCGTGAAAATATACTGAATCAGTTTCAGGATAAGGAAAACGAATGTATTACCGTTACCGTTTCTCAGGTCGAGCCGGGAAGCAATACCGTTACGGTAATCTACGACAAAACAGAGCTTTATCTTTTCAGAAATGAACAGATTCCCGGAGAAAGATTTAAGGAAGGGGATAAGATAAAGGTTTATGTGACGGGAATTGCAAACAAAACCAAAAAGCCTATCATAAAAATTTCAAGAGCTCACAGAGACCTTGTAAAAAGACTTTTTGAACTTGAAGTGCCTGAAATTTATGACGGAATAGTTGAAATAAAGTCAATTTCCAGAGAAGCAGGGGCAAGAACGAAAATTGCAGTATGCTCAAGAGATGAAAATGTGGACGCAGTAGGATCGTGTATCGGCCCTAAGCGTTCGAGAATACAGGCTATTGTGGATGAACTAAGAGGAGAAAAAATCGATATTATAGTATATAGCGAAGAGCCAGCCGAATTTGTTGCAAGAGCGCTTGCGCCGGCTAAGGTCATAAGCGTTGAGGTGACAGATGAGGAGGCTAAGGAATGCAGCGTTACTGTTCCCAACGATCAACTGTCACTTGCCATAGGAAACAGAGGTCAGAACGCAAAGCTTGCGGCAAAGCTTACGGGATATAAAATTGACATAAGACCGGAGCTTGATATTAATCTTAAAGTGATCGGTAATACAGAAGCTGAGGAAAACACCTCGGAAACTGAAGAAAAAGAAGCAGATGAAAAAGCGACAGAGGAATAATTTCTTTTTTCAAAGGAGTAATCACATATGAAAATTAAAAAAATTCCTATGAGAATGTGTCTTGGTTGTAATGAAATGAAGCCGAAAAAAGAAATGATAAGAGTTGTAAAATCATCGGAAGGTGATATATCCCTTGATTTTACAGGTAAAAAATCCGGACGGGGAGCTTATATCTGTAAAAATACAGAATGTTTTCAAAGTGCAAGGAAGGCACGACGCTTTGAGAAAAGCTTCTCCTGTAAAATTGATAACGAGGTTTACGAGGAGATGGAAAATGAACTCACAGCAGAAAACAATTAATTTGCTTACTATGTGCTGTAGAGCCGGAAGAGTTATAATGGGCTTTGATGCAGTAAAGGAAGCCACTATCAAGGGCGGTATTTCATGCGTTTTGGTTACTGACGATATATCCTATAAAACCTTGAAGGAAGTAAAATTCTTTTGTAATAATACTTCTACTGCTATATATAAAATCGACCTTGATTCAGACGATATGTTTGATTCTATCGGCAAGGAGGTCGTTGTTGTGGGGATCGCCGATTACGGCTTTTCACAGCGTTTCAAAACTCTCGGGACACCTGTAAAGGCTACCGTCCCCAGAAGCGCTAAAAAAAGAAACGGAAATAATAATAACAATAATGAAAATAAGTAAGCGAAGCGCAATATCATGGCAGTGTTGCTTTATACCGCAGACTTACAAATTTTAACAGGAGGTTTTCGCCTATGAAGAAAACTAAGCTTTTAGAGGCAGCAAAGGATCTGAAACTTGGAAATCAGGAACTTATAGATTTGCTGGAAAAATATGACAATGTCAAAAGAAAAAATACTTCATCTCTTTCAGAAACGGAAATGAATTATATTCTTGAATATTATTCTCAGAAAAATCAGGTGGATAGCTTTGACAGCTATTTTGAATCCAAGGATGCTGCACCTCAGGAAGAAGAACAGAAGCCAATGCAAGATAATGTAAAGAAGGCTGAGGAAAAAACGGAAAATAAATCTGCTGCACAGCCGGCTGAAAAATCCGGAACGACAGCAAAGAAATCTGAAAAAACTGATAAGCCTAAAAAGACTGTGAAAACAGAAATTCAGGAAAAATCTGCAGTGCCCGAAAATCAGAAAAAGGCGGAAAAGCAGGAGAAATCGGCAGTTCCTGAAAATCATAAAAAGCCTGAAAAGCAGGAAAAACCGGCAATGTCCGAAAATCAGAAAAAAACAGAAATACAGGAGAAACCGACAGCGCCTGAAAATCAGAAAAAGGCAGAAAAGCAGGAAAAACCAACAACGCCTGAAAATCAGAAAAAGGCAGAAAAACAGGAAAAACAGGCAGTACCTGAAAATCAGGAGAAATCGCAAATGGCTGAAGCTGCTGAAAAAACCGACGTCAAACCGACTGAAAATAAAAATCCGGAAAATAAAAAGCATGATAGGGCGGATAGGTTCAAGCGTCCTGAACAGCCTGTTCAGAAAAAACAGAAGAAATCCGAGTCTAAGCAACAGAAAAATAATGAAAAAACAAAGCTTGGTACTACAATGTCAATGACTGTTGAGACTACCACCGATGATAAGGCTTCCAATAAAAACAGGAGAACGGTGGACACAAGAGGTTCATATGTAAATCTGGATAAATATAACGAAAGATATGAACAGATAGCTCCTGCAAATAAACATAAGGATAATTATTCCTCTAAAAAGCAGAAGATAAACCAGAAGTCAGCTCAGAGAAGCAAGAATAAGTTTTCCAGCAAAAAGGAGACCGAAGCGGATAAGCTGCGCAGACTGGAGCTTGAAAGAGCAAGAAAACAGCAGCTTAAAGTCATGATCCCTGATGAAATAACAGTCGGCGAGCTTGCTACAAGACTCAAAGCAACAGCAACAGATGTAATTAAAAAGCTTATGGGTCTGGGCGTTATGGCAAATATAAACGAGGTCATCGACTTTGATACGGCAGCGCTGGTTGCCGATGAGCTGGGCGCTAAGGTGGAAAAGGAAATTATAGTTACCATCGAAGAACGTCTTATTGACGACAGCGAGGACGACAGTGCAAACACAGAAGAAAGAAGTCCTGTAGTCGTTGTTATGGGACACGTTGACCACGGTAAAACATCTCTGCTTGATAAAATTAGACACGCAAACGTTACTGCTTCTGAAGCCGGCGGTATTACTCAGCATATCGGCGCATATCAGGTAAGGGTAACTGATAAGCTTATTACATTCCTTGATACTCCAGGACACGAAGCCTTTACTTCAATGAGGGCAAGAGGTGCGGATATTACCGATATTGCTATCCTTGTTGTGGCAGCCGACGACGGTATCATGCCACAGACAATTGAATCCATCAATCATGCAAAGGCGGCAGGAGTTTCTCTTATCGTTGCTGTAAACAAAATGGATAAAGAAGGCGCAAATATCGAAAGAGTAAAGACAGAGCTTACCGAACAGGGTATTGTCGTTGAAGAATGGGGCGGCGATGTAATGTGCGTTCCCGTATCGGCAAAAACGGGCGAGGGCATAGATGAGCTTTTAGAGGACGTACTTCTTATCGCTGAAATGAAAGAGCTTAAGGCTAATCCTGACAGACTTGCAAAGGGCGCAGTTATCGAAGCAAGACTTGATAAGGGAAGAGGTCCTGTGGCAACATTGCTGGTACAGAACGGTACTCTCCACACAGGTGATGTTATTATTGCAGGTACATCTGTGGGTAAGGTAAGAGTTATGACCAATTATAAGGGAAAGAAGATCGAAAAAGCCGGTCCTTCTGTTCCTGTTGAAATTACAGGTCTTGCGGAAGTGCCAAGCGCAGGTGATACATTTAACGCCGTTGAGGACGAAAAGCTTGCAAAGGAACTCGTTGAACAGAGAAAGCATGAAGCAAAGCAGGAACAGTTCAAATCGATACAGAAGGTAACTCTCGATAACCTATTCAGCCAGATCGCCGAAGGTGAGGTAAAGGAACTGCCGATTATTGTAAAAGCAGATGTTCAGGGTTCTGTGGAAGCTGTTAAGCAGTCTCTCGAAAAGCTTACCAACGAAGAAGTAAGAGTAAAGGTAATTCACGGTGGTGTTGGTGCGGTATCTGAAAGCGACGTTATGCTTGCAAACGCTTCAAATGCTATTATAGTAGGATTCAATGTTCGTCCTGACCCTGTTGCAGAAGAAAGCGCAAAGAGAGACGGAGTTGATATCAGACTTTACAGAATTATTTATGACGCTATCGAGGAAATAACTACCGCTATGAAGGGCATGCTTGCGCCTAAATTCAGAGAGGTCATTCTCGGAAAGGCAGAGGTAAGACAGGTTTACAAAATCTCCAATGTGGGTACTGTTGCAGGTTCTTATGTAATCGACGGTAAGATAACCAGAAACTGCCAGATACGTGTTGTACGTGATGGTATCGTCATAGCAGAAGATAAAATAGATTCTCTTAAAAGATTCAAGGACGACGCAAAGGAAGTTGCTAAAAACTTTGAATGTGGAATTGGTCTTGAAAAATTTGCCGATATTAAGGAAGGCGATATTTTCGAGGGATTTATTATGGAAGAGTACACGGAATAAAAACTTTCTCTCATATAAATAACAGGATTTGTATGAGAATAAGTTCCCTATGTAAGGAGGCTTTATTATGGCAAGCTTTAAAGCGGGACGAATGGGCGAGGACGTAAAAAGAGAACTTACGGCGATTCTCAGAGAGCTTAAAGACCCGAGAATAGCGGAATTCACCACAATTGTAAGAGTTGATCTTTCAAACGATCTTTCACATTGTAAGGTGTATGTTTCCTGCTTTGAGGGAATCGAAAAGGCTAAGGAATCGGTAAAGGGACTTACGTCCGCTACGGGATTTATAAGACGGGAGCTTTTTAAAAGACTTCCTATGAGAAAAAGTCCTGAACTTAAATTTATCGCTGATAATTCTATTGAACACAGCGCTGAAATTAATGAAACTCTTAAAGGATTATGATTATGGAAATTGATTTTAATAGTGCGGCAGAAATGCTGAAAAACTGCAAAAGCGCATATATTCTTATTCATCAGAGTCCCGACGGAGATTGTATCGGGGCGGGAACTGCTCTTTACTATATTCTCAGAGGTATGGGGAAAAAGGCAAGGGTTATCTGCTCAGATACTATTCCGAAAAGATATGATTTTATGCATGAGGAATATGCGGAGGAAGAATTTGAACCGGAGCTTATTATCGCTGCTGATGTTGCGGACGAAAAGCTGCTGGGAAAATATAAGGAGGTTTACGGCGGAAAGGTGGATCTTTGTATAGATCACCATATTTCCAATACGGGATATGCTAAAAATACCCTTGTACGCCCTGACGCTTCCGCAGCCTGCGAGGTGGTATATGAGCTTATAAAAATCCTGAATGTCGATATTGACGATAAGCTTACAAAATGTATTTATACCGGTATTGCTACTGATACGGGTTGTTTTAAGTATGAAAACACGACTGCAAGATGTCATGAAATAGTGGCTGAGCTTAAAAGAATATCAGATGTGAATTTTGCATGGATAAATCGCATAATGTTCGATGTCAAAAGTCGTGGAAGGCTTAAAATGGAATCTATGGCAGTAGACAGCATGGAGCATTTTCTGGACGGAAAATGCACAATGATAAGCATAACCATGGAAATGCTTGAAAAAATGGACGTTGACGCTTCGGAACTTGAGGGTATCGCAGGGATTCCGCTTCAGGTGGAGGGAGTCGAGGTCGGCGTTACCATAAAGCAGCGTGACGAGGACAGCTATAAAATATCCATGCGTTCGGCGAATGATGCTAATGTGTCAGAGATATGCTCGCTGCTGGGCGGCGGCGGTCACATCAAGGCGGCTGGCTGCCTTCTGCACGGAAGTCTTGAGGACGTTAAAAAGCAGATAATCGAAGCTGTGGCAAAGGGACTGGGCTTATGTTAAACGGTATAATCTGTGTAAATAAGCCGGATGGTTTTACGTCATTTGACGTTATTGCAAAAATGCGAGGCATACTGAAAATGAAAAAGCTGGGACATTCGGGTACGCTTGACCCTATGGCAACGGGAGTGCTGCCTGTTTTTGCAGGAAATGCCACTAAAGCTGTCAGCATTATTCCTCAAACGGAAAAAAGCTACAGAGCCGCATTCAGCTTAGGAATAGTTACCGATACCTATGATATAACCGGAAGAATTACCGTGCAAAAGGATTCTGATGTTACAGAAGCTCAGGTCAGGGAAGCTCTGAAAGGATTCACCGGAAAAATATCTCAGCTTCCGCCTATGTATTCGGCAGTCTCGGTGGACGGAAAACGTCTTTATGATCTGGCAAGAAAGGGTATCGAGGTGAAGAGACCTTTAAGAGAGGTTGAAATAAGCCGTCTGGAGCTTCTGCGTTTTGAAGAAAAAACAGGCAGAGGAATAATTGAAATGACCTGTTCTAAGGGTACATATGTGAGAACAGTCATTCACGATATGGGACAGGCGCTGGGCTGCGGCGGAGTAATGACCGCTCTTGTGAGAACGGCTTCAAACGGCTTTACCCTTGACGACTGTGTTACCCTGGAACAGTTGGAGCTGCTGAGAGATGAAAACAGGTTGGGCGAGGCTCTGATACCGGTTGAAAGGCTGTTTGAAAATCTGCCCCAAATAAGGCTTCCGGAAAAGAAAACGGCTATGTACAAAAACGGAGTAAAGCTGCGACTTGGGGAATTGAATATTCCTGAAAACGGTGGAATGCTGAGGGTTTACGGCTTTGATAACGAATTTATCGGAATCGCAAAGCCTGATACTGAAGAAAATGTTTTGAGAATAGTTAAAAATCTGAGCGGTGAGGAAAAATGAAGTTTATAAAGGAAAATGAAATAATTTCAGATAAAACTTCGGTCGCATTGGGAATCTTTGATGGCGTCCATCTGGGGCACAGAGAGATTTTAAATACCGCAGGAAGATATACTTTAAACGGCCTTTCCTTTGCGGTTTTTACATTTGATACTTCATCTGTTAAAACAAAACACGGTAAGCCTTATGAATATATTTACAATGAAAATCAGAAAAATTATATTTTGACTGGCGTGGGAGTGGAATTTATTTATTCTCCGAAAGCCAACCGCATTATGGGAATGAGCGGAGAAGAATTTGCCGCTGAAATATTAAAAAAGAAATTGAATGCCGAAGAAGTTGTATGCGGACAGAATTTCCGGTTCGGCAAAGGGGCTTCCTGCGGCGTTTCCGAGCTGGAAGATTATGGAAAAAAGTACGGATTCAAGGTGAAAGTCTGTGAAATTATCGAAAAAGACGGCGAAAAAATATCCTCGGAACGAATTAAAGAATACCTTAAAAACGGAAAAATAGCTGAGGCAAATAAGCTGCTGGGACAGGAATTTTTTATAATGGGTGAGGTGGTCTGTGGAAACCGGCTTGGACGTACCATGAATTTTCCTACAATAAATCAGCTTTTTGAAAAAGGACAGATAATCCCGAAAATGGGAGCTTATGCTTCAGGCGTAGAAATAGACGGCAGAGTATACTGCGCAGTTACAAATATCGGCATAAAGCCGACTGTGGAGCAAAACAACCTGCCGCTTGCCGAAACTCATATACTGGATTTTAACGGCGATCTGTATGGAAAAAATGTGAAAGTGAATATTTATGAATTTCTGAGGGAGGAAAAAAAGTTTTCATCTCTGGATATGTTGAAAGAGCAAATCGAAAAAGATGTTAAACGGTCGAAAGAAATATCCCATAAATAGATATATTTCATTATACTTTCACTTCTTTGTCACATTTTTATTTTATAATTAAGGCAATGCCGCATAAAGATTTAAAGCGGTCTTTGTGCGGCATTACCTTAAACATAGTGAATAAAGGAGGTTATATCTTAAAATGATAGAAGTAAAAAATCTAACTAAGCATTACGGTGATAAAAAAGCCGTTGACAATATCAGCTTTACTGTAAAAGACGGCGAGATACTGGGATTTTTAGGGCCTAACGGCGCAGGAAAATCCACAACCATGAATATGCTGACAGGATATATTTCTTCAACGTCGGGTACGGTTCTGATAAACGGCATCGACATTTTAGAAGACCCTATAAAGGCAAAGGCGAATATCGGGTATCTTCCGGAAATACCGCCTCTTTATATAGACATGACCGTAAAGGCTTATCTGAATTTTGTTTACGACCTGAAAAAATGTAAGCTGCCAAGAAGGGAACATCTTCAGAATATATGCAAGCTTTGCCAGATAACCGAGGTGAAAAACAGAATAATAAAGCATCTTTCAAAGGGTTATAAGCAGCGTGTCGGACTTGCTCAGGCGCTTGTCGGCAATCCGCCGGTTCTGATACTTGACGAGCCTACGGTAGGTCTTGACCCTAACCAGATGATAGAAATAAGAAATCTTATTAAAAAGCTTGGAAAAAGCCATACGCTTATTCTTTCCTCACATATCCTTTCTGAGATACAGCATGTCTGCGACAGAGTTATAATTATAAATAACGGAGTTGTTGCGGCAGACGATACTGCGGACAATCTTTCTGAAAAAATGTCCACAGACCATCGCCTTATCGTAAGGATAGAAGGAGATAAGGAAGAAATATTGACAGAGTTTAAAAAGATAGAGGGTATGAAAACCATAAAGGCAGGTCAGGAAAAAGAACCCGGAGTTTATGAATATGAGATAGAAGCTCAGGAAAATACCGATTTGCGGCGTATCGTGAGCAAGGCCGTTCAGGAGCATGGCTGGACTATACTTATGATGAAAACTACCGAGCTTACTCTTGAAGATATATTCTTTAAAATTACTATGGGCGAGGGTTTCGGAGCTGAAACAGATACCTCTCAGCCGGAGAAAACAGGAGGCAATGAATAATGGGTGCGATTTTCAGAAGGGAGCTTGGCTCTTATTTTACATCGAGCATAGCTTATGTATTCCTGACATGCTTTTATCTTAT
Organism: uncultured Ruminococcus sp.; assembly: GCA_947178195.1. GTDB lineage: Bacteria > Bacillota > Clostridia > Oscillospirales > Ruminococcaceae > Porcipelethomonas. Next base: position 582 of record CAMWXM010000009.1, on the reverse strand, counting down.
GGCAGGTTATATGTTTTTTGACGGGACCTTTAACAGCGGTACGGCAAATGTGACCGTATTCTTTTCATCTCTTTTGCTTGCGATAATCATACTTATTCCGATTCTTGCAATGAAGTCCTTCAGCGAAGAAAAAAAGCAGAGAACCGAGCAGGGACTGCTTACTGCGCCTATAAGTCTTACCTCTATGGTACTGGGAAAATATTTTGCAGTCCTTGTGGTTTACTTATGCGGTATCAGTATAGTTTTTGTGTATTCGCTTATTTTAAGCGTATTCGGAACTGTGGATTGGATAATGGTAGTTTCAAATTATGCGGCGCTTGTGCTTTTGGGCGCAGCCTTTATAGCAATATGCGTATTTATTTCGTCTCTTACTGAAAATCAGGCTGTTGCGGCGGTCGCAGGCTTTGTTACCCTTATGTTTTTGTATATCCTCGATTATATTGCAGGTAAGATAGATATTGATTTTCTGTCAGACGCTTTATATGCAGTTTCATTTTCAAAAAAATATTATGAATTTACAAGCGGTCTGTTTAACCTTTCAAGCGTTATCTTCTATATAAGCATAGCCGCTATATTTAACTT
>CAMWXM010000008.1 GCA_947178195.1 uncultured Ruminococcus sp. | reverse complement strand
CGTGTCCGATTTTTTAAGAAAATCTGTGTTGTTTTTATTCTATGCTATTTTCACTGAATTATTATTTATTTTAATGTCAATAATAAATTCAGATGTTTTATTATTTACTCTAAGGAGGTGCAGCAAAAATGCCAAATATCAAATCCGCAATGAAGAGAGTTAAGGTTAATAAGACAAAAGCAGCCGCTAATAAGGCAAGAAAGTCTAATCTTAAAACGGTTCTCAAAAACGCAGACGCTGCTTGCGCAAATAATACTGCCGGAAAAGCAGATGCAATCAAGATTGCCATAAAGAAAGTAGATCAGGCAGCTTCAAAGGGTCTTATCCATAAAAATAAGGCAAACAGAAAAAAAGCACAGCTTGCTAAGAAGCTTAACGCAGCGGGCTGATTATTTTAAGGCAGCTGCACAATTTTAATATTAGTGTAGCTATGCCTTATATCCTGTATTCATAGGAAATTCTGTGCATACAGGCTCTTAAATATCAAATCAGATTAATAATGCATGAAGCGTGTCTAATGGCACGCTTATTTTTTTATTGAATCGTTATTAAATTGTTATTGCAAAATATGTAAAAAATGCTATAATTATATAAGAAGCTTTCCGCATAGGCATAAATCGTGCTTAGTGCGTTAAAAATAAGAATCAATGAAAGGAAATACAAAAAAATGAGCAAAAAAAGCAAGATAGTAAAAATTGTTATTCTGGTATTGGTGATATTATTCTGTATCGGTTTGACAATAGTTCTGATACCATTCATAAACTCCCTGAGGACAGACGAGGGAAAACAATGGATCGAAGGCATAATGGACAGGCTTGGAATTTTCGGTCCTGTTGTATTTATTCTTGCAGAAATAACCCAGATAATTCTTGCCTTTATTCCCGGAGGTCCGGTGGAAGTTATCGGTGGTGCGCTTTTCGGCCCTGTGAAAGCGCTGATTTTCTGCGAGATCGGCATATTTATCGCCACTATCATTGTTTACAATCTTGTTATAAAATTCGGTAGCCCAATTGTTAATTTATTTGTATCGGAGGAGAAATTCCAGAAATTCAAATTTCTACACGATGAAAAAAAGCTTGAGCTGGTGGTATTTGTCTTTCTCATGATACCTGGCACTCCCAAGGACGTAATTACCTATATCGCCTCGCTTACCGAGATAAAGCCGTTCAGATTTTATTTTCTTGCAGCATTTGCAAGGATACCTGCGCTGATTTTGTGCGTAATGTTCGGCGATTCGCTTCAGGACAGAGATTATGCCGTTGCCATCGTGATTTGCATAATCACAGCAGTGATTGGAATCACAGGAATATTGTTAAATAATTATATTACTGAAAGAAGAAGAAAAAAGGTAGAGCAAAACAAAGCAAAGTCCAAATAGCACAAAGAAAATCAGCCTGTTGAATCAAACCAAATTCAACAGGCTACAATTTTCTTTCCCTTAACCAAAAAATTAATATGTAAACCAATAAATTGATTTACAAAATTAAATTAGTTTGCTCTTTCTACCTTACCAGAACGAAGACATCTTGAACAAGCGTAGATATGACAAGGGGTACCCTTAACAATAGCTTTGACACGCTTAACATTTGGTTTCCAGGTTCTGTTTGTTCTTCTGTGTGAGTGAGAAACCTTAATACCGAATGTTACACCCTTACCGCAGATTTCACATTTTGCCATTGACTGCACCTCCCTTAATTTTCTTAAATAAATAGTCAACATTAATATATTACCAGAAAACGAAAAAAAAATCAAGTCTTTTTTTAAAAAAATCCTAAATTTTTTAAAATAACGGTAAAATGCTATATTTTACTTGAATTTTTTTATATAGTATTGTATAATTAATATGTATGTATACGATTATGAATGAAGGGAGAAATTTATGAGTCTTTTTAATATGGAATTTGGCATTGATAAGGTTCTGGAACTATTCACAAGGATAATAGTTATTTTTCTGGTTCTGCCTATACACGAATACGCCCATGCATGGGCTGCCAATAAAATGGGGGATAACACAGCCGGATATATGGGCAGGCTGACTCTCAATCCTCTGGCGCATATAGACTGGATAGGCGCTGTCTGCCTTTTGCTTGCAGGCTTCGGCTGGGCAAAGCCGGTGCCAATAAATCCGCTCAAATTTAAAAAGCAGCGCCTTGGTATAGCCGTTACAGCCGCTGCCGGACCTCTTTCCAATCTGATAGTATCCTTCGGCGCACTTATTATTTACCGTATCATAATATGCCTTTCCTTTTTCAGGGACGGACTGATGGGTCTTGACGTATATCTGAACTCGCCTTTTATGGGTTCAATCGTTGAGCAGTCGGTTAACGGAATGTCAATGATGTTCATTATACTTTATATATTGGAAATGTTTATTGCAATAAATATTGGTCTTGCCATATTCAATCTCATTCCTATTCCGCCTCTTGACGGCTCAAAAATTTTAAGCTATTTTACAAGCGCTAATTTTGATAGAATGTTAGACCGCTATGGAATGATAATAAATCTTATCTTTATGTTCATTCTTGTTTCGGGAGTTCTTAGCACCCCTCTGGGATATGTAGGCGGCTGGATACAGAGATTTTTCTGGTTTATAACAGGATTTATTCCCAAAATAATGGTAGTTTAAAATGGATAATATTTCTTTTAAGCTGGATATTTTCGAAGGTCCTCTTGATCTGCTACTCCATCTTATTTCAAAGCATGAGCTTAATATAAACGATATAGAAATATCAAAGCTTTTAGAGCAATATATGCTTTATATAGAACAGGCAAAGGAACAGGACTTAGAGCTTGCGGGAGAATTTCTGGAAATGGCAGCACGGCTTATTTATATAAAAACCGCTTCACTTCTTCCAAAGCCCGAAGAGGCTGAAAAAATAAAACAGGAGCTTCAAGGCGCATTGATAGAGTATTCCCTTTGCAAAAAGGCTGCTGAGAAATTAAGAGCATGCTACAGCGGAAATGATATTTTTGTAAGAGAGCCTATGAAAATAGTTTTGGATACTGAGTATAAAATAAAGCATGAACCGGAAAAACTTGCCGAGATATATTTTGCAATGCACCTTAAAAAAATTGATTTCAGTGAGGCGAACGAGAAAAAAATAAACGACGTTGTTCAGCAAAAGGTAGTTTCGGTTATTTCAAAAGTCGTTTATGTCCTGAAAAATCTCTATAAAAACGGCAGCGTTTATATCGACCGGCTTTTTGACGGCATGACCGGACGCTCTGAGCGTGTGGCAACATTTCTTGCAATATTAGAGCTTACCAAAGCCGGCAGAATCATGATAAGCGAGGACAGCACGAAAGTATACTTTAAGAAAAATGGTGAATCGAATGCAGTTGAATGAAAAAACCTCGGCAGTTGAAGCGATTTTGTTTGCATCGGGAGAACCGGTGGACGAAGTCCGCATCATTGAAGCGGCCGGAATTGAAAAAAATGATCTTTCGGGTATTATTAAAGCGCTTAACGACCGCTATACCGACAGCGGCAGCGCAATTAATATTATCCATCTGGGGAACAAATATCAGATGTGTACCAAAAAGGAATACTCGGAATACATAAAAGCGGCAATGGAATCAAAAAAGCAGTCTCCTCTTTCAAATGCGGCAATGGAAACGCTTACAATAATCGCATATAATCAGCCAGTAACAAAAGGCTTTGTTGAAAGCGTAAGGGGCATAGACAGTTCCTCTGTGGTAAACACTCTTGCCGAAAAAGGACTTGTGGAGGAATACGGACGACTGGACGTTCCGGGGCACCCGGTGGCCTACAAAACAAGCGATAATTTTCTAAGATGCTTCGGACTCACTTCCCTTGACGACCTGCCGCCACTGGTAAGGGAAAACGAGGACAAGCAAGTAAGTTTATTTGATGAAGAAACCGACAATAATATTATCGGCTGAATAAAAAACTTCTGAAAGGAGAGGGGAAAATGATCTGGATAATTATTGGCTGCATATTGCTGATACTTCTGATTTTTCTTTTCTCTCCGGTAAGAATAGTAGTGGAATATCTGGGCGGCAAGCCGGAAATCATATTTAAATATTTATTTTTTAAAATAAATCTCACCAGACGGACAAAATCCGCAAAAGATAAAAAAAAGAAACCTGAGCAAGCTGAAAAAGAAACATCTACAGAAAAAAAATCTAAAAAGAGCAAATTCATTCCCGAGGATATTCCGGGAAAGATACAGTTTTTTAAAAATCTTGCTTCGGCAGGCGGCAAGGCTTTCCGAAAAATCACACGGCACATGAAAATAAAGGATATTTATATAAACTTTATAATTTCCGATGAAGATGCTTACGAATGCGCATTGAAATTCGGGAAGGCTAATATAGTCGTATACAACAGCCTGAGTTATCTGGGCAGCTTTATACGACTTAAAAAAAAGAGCATAAATATACAATGCATATATAATAAACCTGACTGCGTATACGATATAAAATTCAAATTGTGCATTACCCCAGCTGCGGCAATCGGGATTTTTATTGCATTTATTTTTACATTTCTGGTAAATAATAAGAAAGCAGTTAAGGCACATGCATGAAAAATAAAACAGCCATAAAAACATGGCGGAAATGGAGAATTATTATGGGAGATAACCACACTATCGGCAACATTATGGGCGTTACAATGGAAAAGCTTAAAGAAATGGTGGACGTAAACACGATAATCGGCGACACTGTTATGCTTCCGGACGGCACTTCTATTATTCCTATTTCAAAAGTATCCTTCGGCTTTGCTTCGGGAGGTTCAGACCTGCCTTCAAAATCCGAAAAGGAACTTTTCGGCGGCGGTTCGGGGGCAGGAGTTTCTATCCAACCGCTGGGATTTCTGGTGGTCTATAAGGGCGAGGCTAAGCTTTTGCAGATGTCTGTAAACGCATCTACTCCAAATGCTCTTGCAAGCATGATACCTGAGGTTATAGACAAAATTTCCGGCATGCTGGGAAAAGATAAAAATAAAAAAGATGATAATATAGTACAGTAAAATAATTCTGTCCTATTTTGAAGTGATTTTTCATAAAATGTATATAAAGCTGCTTATAGCAATTTTTTAAAAAACGGAGGCATTTTATGAAAAAAATCAAAAAAATATTATTTGTATTTACTGCAACTGTGCTTGCGCTGACATTTCCTGCGGCTGTTTATTCGGAAAATTCTCAGTTGGAAACGTCGGCGAAGGCATGCGTACTTATTGAAGAAAAAACGGGAAAAATACTTTTTGAAGAAAATTCTTCCCAGAAACTTCCTATGGCGAGTACCACTAAAATCATGACTACCCTTTTGTGTCTTGAAAGCGGTGGTCTTGATGATGAATTTGTGGTGGATAGTCAGGCTATCAAGGTGGAAGGCTCGTCTATGGGACTTGTTGAAGGAGATGTTGTCACAAAGCGAGCTTTATGCTACGGCATGCTTCTGCCTTCGGGAAACGACGCCGCAAATGCGACTGCTGTTCGTATGGCTGGCAGCATTGAAAAATTTGCGGATATGATGAACGACCGTGCGAAAGAGATCGGTATGTCACGAACCTGCTTTGTCACTCCCTCAGGTCTCGAAGGTGAAGGGCATGGTTCAAGCGCATATGATATGGCTCTGCTGGCAAGAGAAGCTTTGAAAAATCCCGATTTTGTCGAAATATGCTCTCAATCTTCCGCAAAGGTGAGATTCGGCAATCCTCCCTTTGACAGATACTTAAAAAACACCAATAAGCTTCTGAATATGTATAAAGGGGTAAAGGGCGTAAAAACAGGCTTTACCGATGAAGCTGGAAGATGCCTTGTGTCCGCATGTGAAAGAGACGGCGTTTCACTTATCTGCGTGACCTTAAACGATAGAAACGACTGGAACGACCATATAAAAATGTATGACTATGGCTTCTCACTGGTTAAACCTGCAGAACTTTCCTCCGATGAGATTTATCCCCTTCCGGTGGCAGGGGGAATTGAAGACACTGTGCCTGTAAGAGCCGAGGGAAGCATTACTATCGGTGACGACGGAAAGGCTATGAATAAAATCACCTCTGAGCTTATCCTGATCCCCTTTGCCTATGCCGATGTACGGCTTGGGGACAGTGTTGGAGAACAACGATGGTACTATGACGGAAGATTTATTGGCAGCGTTCCTGTAAAAGCTATGAAAAATATTGAATACAAGCATTCTGAGAAAACCGAAAAAGGCTTTATGGAGAAAATAAAGGACTTTTTGTTTGGATAAGGAGTTTTGAAGTGGAAAAAACAAGAATACAAAAAATCATTTCCGACAGCGGATATTGCTCAAGGAGAAAAGCCGAAGCGCTCATTTCCGCCGGAAGAGTCAAAGTAAACGGCAGACCGGTAAAGCTGGGCGATAAAGCCGGAGGACGGGATATTATTTCCGTTGACGGCGAAAAAATCTACATTCCCAGAAACAAAAAGAAAATATATATCATGCTCAACAAACCCAGAGGCTATGTGACCACCATGAGCGATGAAATGGGCAGAAGATGCGTGACTGAGCTTTTAGAGGACATCGGCGAAAGAGTTTATCCTGTAGGTAGGCTTGACAGAAATTCCGAAGGACTTTTACTTTTTACAAACGACGGAAATTTTGCCAACAATATTATGCATCCTGCAAAACAGATAAGTAAAACATATCGTGTTACCGTCCGTCCGGATATAAACGACGAACAGCTTGTGGCTCTTTCGGACGGCGTTGTAATAGACGGCAGAAAAACTCTTCCCGCAAACGTTGTGGTAAAAGATAAGGAGCCTGGACGGGTGGTGCTTCTTATAACCATAAAGGAAGGCAGAAACCGTCAGATAAGAAAAATGTGTGAGGAGGTGGGACTTGAAGTTGCAAGACTCCGCAGAATCAGCATAGGTCCCATAAAGCTGGGTATGCTCAAGCCGGGTACATACCGGGAGCTGACTGCAGAAGAATTAAGAGCAATCAGAAACGCTATAGGTAAGGAGAATAAATAATGCTGGAAATACATGAAAGAACAGATACCAACGGCTATGAAAAGGCAATAGCAACAATACAGAATGAAAATATCCATATTGTGGAATCTATGAACGGTTCTGAAGTCAACGGATACGGAATTTATTCCTTTGACGAAAACGGTCTCAGGATTTACGATTTCAGCAGCAGCGAATTGGAGATAACAGACGGTATCATACGTACTATCCTCTTTAAAGGCATGCTGGGCGGATTGAACCGTTGCGACTTTTCCGTCAGAGATAGTGAAAAAAATGCAAAGCTTATCAAGCTGGGATTTATAGAAAAGAATGATGGCTCTATAGAGGATATAGGAGTATTTATGAGCCAATGTAAAAATTGCAGTGAAAATAACTAGCGAAAGGAAGTAAAATATGAAAAAAGCAAAAATCATTGCCATGGCAGCGTCGGCTGTTATGGCTGCTACAGCAGCTTTTTCAACACCCGTTTCATATGCCGATAACGGTGAAATGCGGAATATTTCAACAATGGAGCTTGTCCGTGATATGGGTATCGGAATAAATCTGGGAAATACAATGGAATCCTGCGGCGACTGGATAGCCCAGTATGGCGACGGTTCTGTAAGTTCCTATGAAACGGCATGGGGTAGCCCGGAGGTTACGGAAGATATGATCAAGGGCTACGCAAATGAAGGTTTTGGCGTTTTGAGAATACCTGTTGCCTGGTCAAATTTAATGTCAACTGACGGAAAATATACCATTTCTCCGGAATATTTTGCGAGAGTTCGTCAGCTTGTGGACTGGACGTTAAATGCAGGCATGTACGCCATTATAAATATTCATTACGACAGTGGCTGGCTTGAAAAACTGCCTGAAAATAAAGACGAATGCATGAACAGATATACGGTTATGTGGACTCAGATTGCCGATTATTTTAAAGACTACGGAGATCATCTTATGTTCGAATCTCAGAATGAAGAATTAGGCTGGGATTCCGTATGGAACCAATGGAGCGGTACGCAGGAGCAAAAGGAACGTTCATATACTCTTGTAAATGAAGTAAACCAGAAATTCGTTGACATTATCCGCAGCTCCGGCGGCAACAACCCTGATCGTCATCTTCTTATCTCAGGATACAAAACAGATATAGCACTTACCTGCGATCCGCTTTTTAAAATGCCAGACGACCCGAAAAACCGCTGTGCAGTTTCCGTACATTACTATACTCCCGTAGGCTTCGCTATTCTTACAAAGGACGAAAGCTGGGCGGCATGCAGAACCACATGGGGTACTGACGAAGATTTTGCAGAACTAAGAAGAAATATGGACTTGATGAAAACAACATATATTGACAAGGGAATACCGGTAATAATCGGTGAATACGGCTGCCCAGGTGTTAAAGAAGGCAAGGAATCGGCTTCCGTAAGACTTTTCTTATCGTCAGTCTGCAAGGAAGCTTATGACAGACATCTTTGTCCTGTACTCTGGGATACCGAAAGTAAGGATAATCAACCTTGGCTTCATTATGACAGAGTAAAATGTCAATTGGTTGACAGAGAGCTGAAAGCCGCATTTAACAGCATAGTCGACAAAAAGGAACAGCCTACCCAGCCGACTGAAACCCAACCTACCGAAACAACAACTACTGCCACTACTACTAGCACTGAAACAACCACCACAGAAGCTACTCAGCCGACCGAACCGACAGGCATTGAGGCAATACGTGGAGACCTGAATAACGATAATAATGTAAACGTTGCCGATATAACCATTCTTTCAAAATTCCTTGTCAAAAAGGGCGAGCTTCCTGATTTCAACAGAGCCGATCTGGACAGCAACGGCAAGATCAACGTTTTTGATTTTGTAACCCTGAAAAAAATATTGCTGCTCATTCAGCAAAATTAAAAAATTAATACTTGCATTAATCACCAAAATATAGTATAATAAAGTAGTATATTGACTGGGCATTTTTGAAATAATTATCATATTGTGTAATTTCAGCCGATATTATAATGATTTATTAAAAATGCTGTCTAATAAAATCCGTATAGGAAGGAAAGATATTATGCAAAACGATAAGGATACAAACAGTCAGGCAAGAGAAAGGCTCTCACTTTTGTTTGACGACGGTATTTATAACGAGATCAATTCGACGGTTATGGAAAAGGACTCACTGAGTGGCGTTATTTCCGCATTCGGCTATGTCAACGGAAACGGAGTTTACGCATTTTCTCAGGATAGATCTGTAAATAACGGTGCAGTAGGCGCTGCTCAGGCGACTAAGATTGCCAAGCTTTACGAGCTTGCTGCAAAGACCGGTAATCCTGTTGTGGGTATTCATGATTCTGACGGAGCATTTGTTGACGGTACGGCATCAAGCCTTGCCGCTTACGGAAAAATGCTTAGCGCTTCAGCAGTGATATCGGGAGTTGTTCCGCAGATATCTGTCATCGCCGGAACATGCGCAGGTACGGCAGCTATGCTGGCTTGCTCATCAGATTTTGTTATCATGACAAAGGAAAGCGAATTTTTCATGGCTCCCAACAGCAGCGCAGGTTCTGCACAGGCAGCAGCAAAGTCGGGAATCGCTTCAATAGTCTGCGATGACGACAAAAAGGCTATGGAAAAAACAAGAGAGCTTATTAATATTCTTCCGATAAATAATCTGGCTTCTGTTCCTATGTTTGAATATGCCGAGGAAGCTGCTGCTGACTTCACAAATGTAAAATCAGCTGTTTCATCTGTTGCTGACGATGAAAGCTCTGTTGAAATATGCGCTGAATATGGAAAGGCTTCGTACACCGGATTTGCGACGATAGGCGGTTCAACAGTAGGCATTGCGGCTGCCGGACTTGAATCGGAAAAGCTTTCTTCCGAGGACTGCTTAAAGCTTGCACGTTTTATCAGGACCTGCGACGCATTTTCTATACCGGTAATAACCTTTGTGGACAGCGAGGGCTTTGACGACGCAGACGCAGTTTCATCAATAAAGGCTATGACGACTCTCTCAAACAGCTACGCAGAAGCTACAACTGTTAAGATCGCCGTGGTTTGCGGAAAGGCTATCGGCCCTCTGTTTGCGGCTGTTGCCGGAAACAGCTCTAATTCCGATTTTACATATGCTTATCCTGAAGCTGTTATCGCTCCTCTTGCGCCTGTTACGGCTGTGGAATTTATGTGGCATGATAAGCTCAAGGGTGCGTCCGATCTTGCAGCTGAAAGAAATAAGCTTGCAAAGGAATACTCGGAAACTCTTGCATCAGCAAAGACTGCTGCTGAAAACGGCTATATTGATGATATTATCAAGCCTGAAAATACAAGAACCGTTCTTGTTTCCGCTCTGGATATCCTTTCGGGCAAGCGTATTCAAAAGCTTCCTAAGAAGCATAATAATATTCAATTCTGATTTTATTCATATTATATAAAGAATAGGTGGTTAATGTTATGAAAAGATTTAATATTACAGTAAACGGCAAGGCATATGACGTTGCAGTTGAGGAAGTAAGCGGTTCGGCTGCTGCTGCCGCTCCTGTTGCAGCTGCTCCGGCTGCTGCTCCAGCCCCTGCCGCAGCTCCGACAGCAGGCGCAGGTGAAAAGATAACAGCGCCAATGCCGGGTACTATACTCGATGTTAAGGTAAATAACGGAGACAGCGTTACAAAGGGACAGGTTATAATGATCCTTGAAGCTATGAAAATGGAAAACGACGTTGTTGCTCCATGTGACGGAACAATTACAAGTGTTCTTGTTAAAAAGGGCGATACTGTAAATTCCGGCGATGCTCTTGCAACAATTGATTAATAATTTTAAATTTTCAGAAAGGCAAGTTCTGTTATACAGAACATAGGTGATATATTATGGGAAAGGTAAAAATTACTGAAACCGTACTGCGTGACGCTCACCAGTCCCTTATTGCGACCCGTATGACTATGGACGAAATGCTTCCTGTGCTTCCACTTATGGATAAGGTAGGCTATCATTCAGTAGAATGCTGGGGCGGTGCGACATTCGATTCGTGTCTCAGATTTTTAAACGAAGATCCGTGGGAAAGATTGAGAACTCTTAAAAAGAATCTTCCCAATACAAAGCTTCAGATGCTTTTCAGAGGTCAAAATATGCTTGGCTATCGTCATTATGCAGATGATGTGGTAGAATATTTTGTTCAGAAATCAGTAGCCAACGGCATAGACATTATCAGAATTTTTGACGCTTTAAACGACATAAGAAATCTTGAAACAGCAATAAAAGCGGCTAAAAAGGAAGGCGCACATACTCAGGTAGCAATTTCCTATACCTTAGGCGATGTGTTTACCGACGAATACTATGTAGATTATGCAAAAAGAATCGAAGGCGCCGGCGCAGATTCCATCTGCATCAAGGACATGGCTGCGCTTCTTACGCCATATGAAACTCAAAGACTTGTTAAAGCGCTTAAAAACGCCGTTAAAATTCCTATTCAGTTACATACTCATTATACATCTGGATTGGCTTCCATGTGTCTCTTAAAGGGCATCGAGGCAGGTGTAGACGTAATAGATACTGCTATGTCTCCTCTTGCGCTGGGAACATCTCATGCGCCTACAGAATCTATGGTAGCAGCATTACAGGGTACTGAATACGATACAGGTCTTGACCTTGTTCTTCTTACTGAGATAAGAGATTATTTCATGAAGCTCAGAAAAAAATATATAGACTGCGGGCTTCTTGATCCAAAAATGCTTGCTGTTGACGCAAACGCTCTTATTTATCAAGTTCCGGGCGGTATGCTTTCAAATCTTCTTTCACAGCTTAAACAGGCTGGCAAGGAGGATAAGCTTGAGGAAGTTTTAAAGGAAGTTCCGAGAGTAAGAAAAGACGCAGGTTTCCCACCGCTGGTTACTCCTTCGTCACAGATCGTCGGCACTCAGGCAGTGTTCAACGTAATTACCGGAGAACGCTATAAAATGGTAACTAAGGAATTTAAGGGTGTTGTTAAAGGCGAATACGGAAAAACGCCTGTTCCTATCGACCCTGAATTCAGAAAGAAGATAATTGGCGATGAAAAGCCTATCGAATGCCGTCCGGCAGACCTTCTTAAACCTGAGCTGGATACCCTCAGAAAAGAATGCGCAGAATGGACAGAACAAGAAGAAGATGTTCTCAGCTATGCACAGTTCGGACAGGTCGCAGTTAAGTTTTTTGAAAACCGTAAGAATTTAAAATACGGTATAGACGGCGCTCATTCAGACGCTGAAAAGCAGATTCATCCGGTTTGATTTAAAAGAAAAAAGGCGAACTTTTGTTCGCCTTTAAAATTATGAAATGGAGGTAAATGAAAATGCCAATAAGAATCCCTCATGAGCTTCCGGCATTTAACGAGCTTAATAAGGAAAATATTTTTGTAATGTCAAAGGAAAGAGCGGAGCATCAGGACATAAGACCCCTTAAAATAGTGATCCTTAATATAATGCCTAAAAAAATCGAAACGGAAACTCAGCTTATGCGGCTTTTGAGTAATACTCCTATTCAGGTCAATGTCGATCTTCTGCAACTGGAATCTCATATTTCAAAAAATACTCCTATAAGTCATCTGTATAATTTTTATAAAACATTTGATAAAATAAAAAATGAAAGATACGATGGAATGATAATAACAGGTGCGCCAGTCGAGCATTTGGAATTTCATCAGGTGGATTATTGGGAGGAAATTTCCCTGATAATGAAATGGAGCAAATCTCATGTTTTTTCCACATTTCATCTTTGCTGGGGAGCGCATGCGGGACTATATTATCATTTTGGCGTTCCGAAAACGATACTTGAGAGGAAAATTTTCGGTATATTTCCTCATAAAGCAGAATATGAAAATGCTCAGCTACTAAACGGCTTTGACGATTGTTTTATGGTTCCTCATTCAAGACATTCAGAGGTCAGAAGAGAGGATATTGAAAAAGTCCCACAGCTTGAGATTCTTGCATCTTCGGATATTTCCGGCGTACATATTGTCGCTAATAAGAACGGCAGGCAATATTTTGTTCTGGGACATGCTGAATACGACCGTGATACTATCGCAAACGAGTATTTCCGTGATAAAAATCAGGGACTGGATATAGACCTACCCTATAATTATTTCCCTGATGACGATACAGAAAAAACACCGGTATTCAGCTGGAGATGTCATGCTAATCTGATGTTTTCAAACTGGCTTAATTACTGTATTTATCAGTCTACTCCCTACGACCTCAATAGTCTGGAAGAAATGGACTGGAATGTAGATAATGGATTATGATATTTTATTGCTCTCTGTATTTGGGGAGCAATTTTTATTTAGTTATTTAATAAACCATATCGCAAATCAAAAGAAATATTATAGTAAGATATCCGCTTAAACTCTCAGTATTGGTAAAATAAAAAAATGAAATTACGGCTATTGCCGAAACAAAAGAAATTATTTTCATGGGCCTGTCCGGATTGATTTCAAAATGCTCAAGAATTTTTCTCAGTATTGTGCCTCCGTCAAGGTTTGAAAACGGCAGCAGATTAAATAACCCTAAAATCAGATTTACCGAAAACGGACTATAGCAGCCGGCAAAAAAATAAAATAATGCAGCAATAAAATTAAAAACCGGTCCTGAAAGCAAGATATAAATATCCTTTGAAATAGCTGTTATTTTCTCTTCGGTCTGAATTTTCACCCCTCCCGCCCAGAATATTATTTTTTTTATACTCATATCGCAAAGAGAAGAGGCAAAAATATGCCCACCTTCATGTATAACACATGCACATACCGCCGACAGCGCTAATTCAGGAGCGTCTAAAAGGCAAAAAAGCGCTATTGTCATAAAAAAACCAAATTCAAATGTCAACTGAATATTACTGATTTTAAACGCTATCATTTTAATATATCCGTAACAAATTTTACAGCGTCTTTTATTATCTGCTCCGGCGCACCTGCTGACATTCTTTTAAATTCATCTATATACCATTCGGTCAGGGATTCGTTAAAGAATCTGATAACAGCAAAAATCAATACCATTATCACGCATAAAATAAGCTGTGCCGTAAAAATATCACCTACACGCTCGTTTCCCTGCATATGCTCTTCCCAATGCCTTTCTCTTACCGTTTCGATCAGCTCCGTTGACCTTTCATCTGTGCTTTCAACCTTCTCCGGTGTATTATTTTCCTTTTCTTCATTTGCGATTTCTGTATCGTTCATAGCTTCCTCCATTCGTTTAGGAAGCATTAATTAAATCTTGTTCGTTAGATGCACAGTCAGATTTTTCTGTGATTTAATCAGTGCTTCCTTTAATATCAGAATATTTTTGAATTCTGCGCAAGTATCTCCATTTAAAAATATATGAAAATTTATCGAAAAATATGAAAAATAAAGAACGAAATTATCAATAAAACTTCGTTCGCTAAAATGACGCCACACAAAAATTGTGCGGCGTCATTTTAAGTATATATTATTCCGTTCCCTCTTCTTTTTTTATTTTAAACACCATTCTTAATATTCCTGAAAGGAATCTTGGACTTTTAATAACAACTACCTTCAAAGCTATCGCCTCCAATTTTATTTGATATTCCATTATATTCCATACAGCTAAAATTGGTTCATATCTTTTGAAAAAACAATAAGAAGCACTCCTTTGTCAACAGAAACTATTCCCGATTTTCCCGTTATAATATTGCTTACCCCGATAGGAAAGCTGTTTTTCACAATTCCGTTTTTAAGCGGATATTTAAAGCCGGTAAGCGAAACTCCGCTGCATTCTTCGGTATAAGAAAACATAGAAAAATAATATCCCTTCATTCTGCTGTAAACCTTTATTCCCGGCCCCTGCATGGTGATATAGTTGCCATTTCCAATAAGCTCTCCGTGAGCCTCGTGTTTTAAAATATATCTCAGCGTCTGAATGTTTGCAACAGTATGGTCAAAACGTCCCCCCAGCGCTCCCAGAATAGTAATATGCTTAAAGCCTCTTTCAAGCGCCAGCTTTACTGCCAGCATAGTATCGGTATCGTCCTTTTCGGCAGGGTATTTTATGACCTCGCAATCCTCTGGAAGCCTGTCCGTATATGTATCAAAATCGCCGATAATAACGTCCGGTATTATTCCACTTTTTTTGGCAAGGGCATATCCTCCGTCAGCGCATATCACATACCTACTGCTGTCAAATTCTGTTTTAGAACATTTAGCAGCCGGCGAACCAGCAAAAATATAACATTTTTTTATATTTCCCATATTATAGCTCCCATTCCTTTAACTGCTTTGCTTCCTCAAACATACTGCAATAGCTTTCATGGCGTGTTTTCGGAATAATTTCCTTTTCCACCGCTTCTATAACGCAGCAACCCTTTTCCTTTGTGTGAGAACAATCCCTGAATTTGCATTTACTGCTGTAGTCTGAAAATTCCCTGAAGCAATCCGCCAGCTCCTCTTTCCTGATTATATTATACTTGTTTGTTTCAAAGGTTGAAAATCCCGGCGTATCCGCAATATATCCTCCCCAAGGCAGCTTATAAAGCTCGCTGTGCCTTGTGGTATGGCGTCCACGTCCCAGCTTTTTGCTGATTTCTCCGGTAAGAATTTTAAAGTCTCCGCACACCTCATTTAAAAGGGTTGACTTCCCTGCCCCGCTGTTTCCGGT
Source organism: uncultured Ruminococcus sp. (assembly GCA_947178195.1). GTDB lineage: Bacteria > Bacillota > Clostridia > Oscillospirales > Ruminococcaceae > Porcipelethomonas. Next base: position 10,004 of record CAMWXM010000008.1, on the reverse strand, counting down.
AAATGCGCTTATCTTGTTCTTCAAAATTCCTCTTATCACTTCTGCTGGATTTTCATTGCTATAATCCACAGCGTATATCTGTATACCGGTTTTTTTGTAAATGTCCAGGATCTCCTCGCATTTTTCCAGGTCGATTTTGGTAAGAACAATAACAGGTTCTATTTTCTGATATTCCGCAACTGCAATAAATTTATCCAAAATAAGAAGATTAGGCGAAGGCTCTGTTACAGATACCACAAAAATCAACTGATCCAGATTGGCAAGAGGCGGCCTTATAATATAATTTTTTCTGGGAAGAATTTCAGCTATGACCCCATTATCGAAATTCACCTTATCCCCGACACTTGGAGATATTCCTTCTTTTCTGAAAATTCCTCTTGCTTTGCATTCATATATGTTGTCAGAGGACTCTATAAAATAGAGCCCTCCGATAGATTTTACGATTATTCCCTGTTTCATTCTTTTATTCTCCGCCCTCATCGGAAGATGAGCTGTCGTCCTGTTGAGCAGATTCCTCAGCTGGCTCAGGAGTATTATCATTGCTATTATTGTTATTATTATCCGGCTCAGGTTCAGGCTCATCCTTTACAAGACCGTCTACTATTGAAAACGCCTGATTAATATCCTCGTTGATGATACTGAATGTTCCCTCTTCAAAGTTCATATTATAGGTTCCCAGCTCATGGGCAAGATTATTGCTTAAATTGGTCAGAACCATAGTAATATCCTCATCAGTGCCCTTGCCTCTTACCTTTATAAGATTTTCCTTTGAATAATCGGCTGAAAGGGTCAATGTCTGATATATAGCAACGCCGTTCTGATATGCTGTAATGGTAAATCTTCCGGTAGAATTACCTGGAAAGTAAAACTTCATTTCTACCTCGCCTTCCGGCTCTTTACCACTGCTGACCGTAAATGTGATTTTAGAATCCGCAGAAACTTTTTCGCCTTCCTTAATGCTCTGCTTTAAAATCGTTCCTTCTTCCTTGCTGGAATCCATTTCCTTGACGGCAACGCTGATTCCCCATATATTACATTTAGCTCTTGCATTGTCAATATTCTCACCGACAAAATTTTCCATAGTTACTTCTTTAACGTCCGAGCCCTTACTTACATATACAAGCACTGTCGAACCAGGAAGTACCTCTTCAAGAGCCGAAGGTTCAGTATCAAAAACTATTTCCTCTTCAAATTCTTTATTGGTCTGATACTGGAACTCGACCTCAAGACCCTTCTGCCTTAAAGCCTCTCCGGCAGTAATATAGTGATAATTTATAACATTGGGAACTTTTACGGTTTTTGCGCCAAGACTTACTTTTACCTTTACTATTTCGCCTTTTTTAACGCCGTCGCCGGCAGTAATGCTCTGTTCAAAAATTTTATCCTTTTCAAGGTCGGAAAATTCCGTTGAATCCACCTGAATATCCAGATTAGGATAAGCCTCATGAGCCTGATTATAATCCATTCCCACAAGATTCGGCATTTCAAATTCAGAAGCGTTTTTCTGCTTTTCTCCCGAAAATACTCCCTTTACAAGGGTAGCGATAAAAAATACCGCAACCATAATTACCACAACGGTAACTGCTGAAAGGATAGGAACAAACAACGATTTTTTTGCAGGCTCTTCCTCTTCATCAAAATCGGTATAATCCTCGTCATAAGTATCGTAAATATTATTATTGCTGTTGTTATTCGTGTTTTGAGTATAATTATTTTCCGGCTGCATAATCGGCTGCTGGCGCTTCATATAGCCTGTATTAGCCGCCTCTTCACGGCGTATTTCCCTTTGAATATCTAACGGTATCTCGTTTACTGTTGAAAAATATCTGGTTTTGCTGTCAGTCTCATTATTACTTCTTGCAATATATCCGAATCGTACATCCGGATCGGCTTTAAATCGCTCAATATCCTTTATCATATCAACAGCAGTCTGATATCTTTCATCAGTGCCCTTTTCCATTGCATGAACAATAATTTCCTCAAGAGGGATAGGTATATCAGGATTTATTCTTCTTGGAAGCTCGGCAACATTATGCATATGCATAACCGCTATGGAAACAGGATTATCCGTATCAAATGGTTTTTGTCCCGTAAGCATCTCATAAAGCATTACGCCTACCGAATAAAGGTCACTCTGAGCGTCGGTAACGTCTCCCCTTGCCTGTTCGGGACTTATATAATGAACAGTACCGATTGCCTGATCGGTGGCAGTTTTTCCTTCCTCACGGGCAAATTTTGCGATACCAAAGTCCATAACCTTTATAGTACCGTCAGTAAATACCATAATATTCTGAGGTTTTATATCCCTATGAACGATACCTCTCTCATGGGCATGCTGCAAGGCTCTTAAAATCTGTATTACAAAATGAACAGCGTCCTTCCAGCTTAAAACCCTCTCGTTTTCTATATACTCTTTGAGGGTGATACCGTCGATATATTCCATTACGATATACTGAATTTTATCAGAAAATCCCACATCATATATCTTAACGATATTCGGATGAGACAAAACGGCAATAGCCTTTGATTCGTTTCTGAATCTCCTTAAAAATTCCTCGCTTTCGGCAAATTCCTTTTTAAGTATCTTAACGGCAATATTTTTATGGTCGACCACATCTACAGCCTTATAGACGTCCGCCATTCCTCCTTCTCCAATAAGCTCGGTTATTTCATATCGTCCGTCAAGCTTTTTTCCAATGTTTTTATCCATCAATTATCCACACTCCAGTTTATTTATTCCGTAACTATCGCTAAAGTTATATTATCTCTTCCTCCCTTTCCCAGAGCAAGATCAATAAGTGCCTTTGAAACCTCCTCCAAAGGAGTCGACTTCATTACTTCATATATTTCCTCATCAGAGCAATATCCAGAAAGACCGTCCGAGCATAATAAAAGAGTAAAATTTTCCTCTCGCTTCATGCGGAAAAAATCAGGCTTTATAATTTTTTCTACCCCCACAGCCTTTGTCAACATATTTCTTTTCGGGTGTGTATGGACCTCGTCAGGCTCTATTTTCCCCTGCTGAAGCAGCATATTCACAAAAGTGTGATCTGAGGTTATCTGATGAAGTCCCTTATCGTCCATATAATAAGCTCTGCTGTCCCCTACGTTTACAACATAAATATATTTTGAATCAATATATGCCGCAACGCAGGTTGTTCCCATTCCGAAATTTCTGTAATCCATTCTTGCCGTTGTATATATTACTGAATTAGCTGCAGATATAGACGCCGTCATCAGTTGTCTTGTTCCTATAGTTTCAAGATTAGGCGAAAATCCCTCGTTAAATCTTGAAAAAAATTCTTTTATGGCTATTCTGCTTGCCTCCTGACCGGCACGTTCCCCACCCATGCCGTCGCATACCACCGCAAGCACGTTTCCAAAAAAGTCGTCGACTCTGACCATATCCTGATTTTCTTCTCTCACAAGCCCTATATCAGTAGCGCTTACATGCTTCAATTTCCTCACCTCTGTTCTCATTTTTCACTCCCAGCTTCACGCCGGAGCTGTCCACAGGCGGCATTTATATCGCTTCCCAGCGTTCGCCGCACAGTTGCATTTATTCCCATTTCTGTCAGCATTTTCTGAAAATTCAACGCTGACCCACGGCTTGATCTATAGTTTCTTTCCGAAACTGAATTTACCGGTATAAGATTTACATGACAGTTGATACCCCTTATAAGCTTTACCAGACTCTGAGCGCTTTTCCTGTCGGAATTTACTCCGTCGATAACAGCGTATTCATAGGTAACTCTTCTGCCTGTTTTATCTATGTATTCTTTTGTAGCCTCAATGACCTCGTTGACATTATATGTTTTATTTATAGGCATTATTTCGCTTCTGCCCTGATTATCCGGACAATGAAGGGAGACCGAAAGGGTAAGTCCCAGTTTTTTATGGGCAAGTTCCCTGATTTTCGGTACTATCCCACAAGTCGAAAGGGTAACATGTCTCAGACTCAGTCCATATCCGTCTGCAGAAGAAACAAGCTCCAAAAATCTCATAACATTTTCAAAATTATCCAGCGGTTCGCCTATTCCCATTAAGACAATACCAGATATTTTTTTGCCTGTATCCTTCTGAGTGCAGTAAACTTGCTGTAAAATTTCCGATGGATAAAGATTACGTTCAAATCCCGCTATAGTCGAAGCGCAAAATTTACAGCCCATTTTACAGCCTACCTGAGTGGACAAGCAAAGGCTTATCCCGTAATCATACTCCATAAGAACCGTTTCCACAAAGTTACCGTCAGGAAGCCTATATAGATATTTTATCGTATTATCAATGCCGGATTCAAGCTTTCTGACAGATTCCAGGCGTTTTATACAAAAGTCCTCATCAAGTTTTGTGCGTAATGCCAATGAAATATTATTCATTTCCTCAAAGGTTTCAGCCATTTTACAATGAAGCCATTGAAATATCTGTTTTGCCCTGAACTTTTTTTCGCCCATTTTTTCAATGTAAGTTTCCAGCTCAGCAAGAGTCAATGATAAAATATCTGTTTTCTCCAAATTTTACTCCATTCTCTTTATTTTTGAAATAAAAAATCCATCGCAGCCGAAATCTTCAGGAAAAAGCGTTGCTTTATATCCTCCGAAGGGCTTTCCAATATTTTCAAGAAAGCTTATCCCCTCAAAATTTTTATGTTCACGCAAAAATCTGTCTATAACCTCTCCGTTTTCCCTCGGGTCAACAGTACAGGTGGAATAGATCAGCTCTCCACCGATTTTAAGATATCCTGCCGCATTTTCAAGTATATTATACTGTATTTCAGGAAGTTTTTCAAACTCCTCGTAATTTTTATATTTAATTTCCGGCTTACGCCGTATAACCCCCAGTCCCGAGCATGGAACATCACATAATATTTTATCCGCCATGGGGATTTTTTCATTGTATACGGCGGCATTTCCCACAGCTGCATTTATGGAGCTTATACCAAGCCTCTGTGCCCCTTCCCGCATAAGCTTTACTCTGTGCTCATGAATATCAAAAGCATATATTTCAGCCCTGTCTCCCGAAAGCTCCGCTATCGTAAAGGTCTTTCCTCCCGGAGCTGCGCAAAGATCGAGAATTATATCTCCTTGCTTGGGGTTAAGAGCCCTGCAGCAAAGCTGAGATGCAATATCCTGAACATGAAATAAGCCTTTTTTAAAGCCTACCGAGCATGTAAGATTTCCACTGTTTATTTCGAGACAACCCTCCAGACAGGTCTTTTTTGGTTCATATTCACCTAATTCAGAAAGTATTTTTTCCTCTGCTCCTTTAAGATTATTTATTTTTATTGTAACTGGCGGTTTTTCAACCGAGCTTTCCAAAAGGGATTTTATCTGACTGTCTGTATAATTTTCGCAAAGCAGCCGCACAAGCCACTCAGGAGCAGAATACCTGACAGAAAGTGAAAGAATCTTCTCATCCGGGTATTCGATTTCCTTATTGTCACGGATAAAGCTTCTCATAACAGCGTTTACGAAACCGGATAATTTAGCAAGCCTCATTTTTTTTGCCATTTCAACACTTTCGTTTACCGCTGCGCTGTCAGGCACATTGTCCATAAATTCAAGCTGATAAATGCCAGTTCTTAAAATATTCAGTATTACGGGATTCATTTTTGAAATTTTTATTTTGCTGTATTTTGAAATAATATAGTCAAGGGTTATCTTTCGTTCCAGAACGCCATAATAAAGGGCACTGCAAAAGGCTTTTTCCTGTTCGTCCATATCCGATTCGTTTAACGCTTTGTCCAGAAGAATATTAGAATATCCTCCCTTTGAAAATGTTTTACCAAGCAGCTTTACCGCTTTGATTCTTGCGCTGTCTGTATTACTCATATTTTATCCCAGTTTTTGTCCTTTTGTAATTTTTCTTCCTCTGAGGAAGTTGTCGGAAGTCATTCTCTTACTGCCCTCATACTGAACCTCAAGAAAAGTAACTCCTCTTCCGTCGCCGCATGCAACGGTAAAATTCTTTTCATCTATAACCGTTCCTGGTTCACCACTTCTGTCAGAGATACAGCTTCTGTAAATTTTAAGCCGTTTTCCATCAAGCATTGTAAAGCCTGTAATACCTCTTATTACATTATGCACTTCCTGCGCCGATTTATTAAAATCCAGTAAACTCATATCTTTAGTTATCATTTTTGCATAATTTGATTTTTCATCATCCTGCTTTTTGGGCTCAAGAGTATCGTTTTCAACAGCCTTTAAGGTTTCGATAAGAACCTTCGCTCCCATTTCCGAAAGGCGATCATGAAGCTCTGACGCCGTCTCGTTTTCGCCAATTTCAGTTTCGGCGGATATCAGCATATCTCCCGTATCAAGTCCCTCCTCCATCATCATAGAGGTAACGCCGGTTTTCTTCATTCCATCAAGAATACATCTCTGGATAGGCGCTGCCCCTCTGTACTGCGGAAGCAGCGAGGCATGTATATTTATACAGCCATATTCCGGAAGCTCCAGAATTTCCTTAGGAAGTATCTGACCATAAGCCACTACTATTATAACATCGGGAGAAATATTTTTTAGAATTTCCATTGTCTTTTCTGCGTCATCGCCCTTGCGTAGCGACAAAGGCTGATACACCGGAATATTGTATTCCAAGGCACACGCCTTTACCGGCGGCGGTATCATTTTATATCCTCTACCCTTAGGTTTATCCGGCTGGGTAAAAACCGCCGGGATTTCATACTTATTTTCAGCAAGCGCTTTCAGACATGGTACTGAAAAATCAGGAGTTCCCATAAAAACAATTTTCATAATATCACACCTCATCAGGCTGTACTCTTTCTTCTATAATATCAACAAACAAATTTCCATCAAGATGGTCGTTTTCATGACAAGCGCACTGTGCACCCAGTTCCTTTAAATTAAGCTCAAAATATTCACCGAATCTGTTCTGAGCTTTAAGGCGACATTTCATTGGTCTTGTAACATATCCCCAATCGTCAGGGCATGAAAGACAACCTTCCACAACTCGCTGCTTTCCGCTTTTTTTTACGATTTCAGGATTAACGCATTCTATCATGCCGTCACCCAGATCCATTATAAACAATCTTTTAAGGTAGCCCACCTGCGGAGCGGCAAGTCCCACTCCCTGAGCTTTGCTTAACGTTTCCATCATATCATCGATAAGCTGAGCCAGCTTGTCATCGAATTTTTCAACAGGCTTGCACTTTTTTCTTAAAATCGGATCGTCCTTTTTAACAATATTCCTGAGAGCCATTAAAATATCTCCTTTTTGCAAATTCTATTTATTAAAAGCAACACCGCTGTTTTATTTTAAACGGCATTGTCTAAACTCCGATATCGCCATTTATGTCGGCAAAAAGCGAAGCTTCTTTAAATTCGCTGATTTTTGCCGCTTCAGTAAGTATTTCACGTATAAAATTACGGAACTCAACCGTATTTTTACATTTTAAAATTAATCTGTATCTGTATTTACCGTTTATTTTTCCATAAGAGCATTTTACCGGTCCCAATACTCTCAACGGAAAGGTAATGCCATTTTTAATAAGCCGTTTTAGAATATCGAGAATACTTTCCGAAAAGGCAATCGCCTTCGGCTCGTCTTCACAGCTTATTCCCAGAACGCATATATCGCATACCGGCGGAAACAGCAGAGCCTTTCTTATAGCTATCTCCTCATTATAAAATGCCTTGTAATCCTGCTTTGCGGCAATATTCAAAACATAATGATCAGGCATAAACGTCTGAAGATAAGCCCTGCCCTTTTTCTCACCTCTTCCGCAGCGTCCCACAACCTGAGCCGCCAGGGAAAAAGTTCTCTCATAGCTTCTGAAATCTCCTGCATACAAAGCCTTATCCACCGACAGTATACCCACAAGAGTAACGTTTGGAAAATCCAGTCCTTTGCCTATCATCTGAGTGCCTATCATTATATCATATTTTCCTCTGCCGAAATCCCTGAAATTTTTTTCATAGGAATATCTTGACATTGTTGTATCGGCGTCCATTCGCAGTATTTTCGCATCGGGAAAAAGCTTTTCAAGCTCTTCCTCCAGCTTCTGGGTACCAAATCCCATCTGTTTCATTCTTGTGCTGCCGCACTCAGAGCAGCTTTCCACAAGTGGCTGACTATGACCGCAGTAATGACAGATAAGCATATTATTTATCTTATGATAAGTCATGGGAATACTGCAGTTAGGGCAGTAAACTGGCTTATGACAGTCGCAGCAGCTTATTATAGTATGATAACCTCTTCTGTTAAGAAGAAGTATCGTCTGTTCATGATTTTTCAGATTTTTATTTATTTCATCTATAAGAATATTGCTAAACTCCGAAGAATTACCCTCCTGGCGTTCCTGCCCCATATCTATAATGCCCACCTGAGGCAGCGCAAAACCCGAATAGCGTTTTTTCATTTCAAGCAGCTCATAAACGCCCTTCTGTGCATAATAATAGCTTTCAACCGAAGGCGTTGCGGAAGCCAGCAGCAATACCGCATTATGAATACGGCATCTTTTTTTTGCCGCTTCGATTGCGCTGTACCTTGGAGCAGAGTCCGACTTATACGAGCGTTCTCCCTCTTCGTCTACTATTATCAGACCTATATTATCAAAGGGCGCAAAAACTGCGCTTCGTGTTCCCACAGCTATTTTGGCAAGTCCACGTTTTATTCTTTTATGTTCGTCCATTCTCTGCCCCAGCGACAAACTGCTGTGGATAACGGCAACCATTTCCCCGAAAAGCTCACGGAATTTTTTTACAGTCTGTGGAGTAAGAGAAATCTCAGGGATAAGCAGCAAAGCTTGTTTTCCGGCGTTTACACATTCTCCGATAAGCTTTTCAAAAACCGATGTTTTACCGCTTCCGGTAACGCCATGAAGTAGAAAGCAGGCTGCTTTATTTTCACTCATTTTCCCCTTTACCCTGTCAAAAACCGCCTGCTGTTCATCAGTCAGAGTTATGTCGTCAAGCCTTCGGGTATTTTTTTCACCGATTTCGACAGTACGGAATACCTCATAATCATATTCTCTGACAACACCTTTTTCCAGCAGTTTTTTTTCGACGCTGTTTCCCACTCCGCAAAGATAGCATGCTTCTTTAACGGATAATTCATCATTATCCTCTATTGTTTTCACAAGCGACTTCTGCTTTACAGTAAGCTTAAAATTTTCAGGAAAATCCATATATTCCTTTGTAAGCTCCAGCATTTTCACAACACTGTCCCCTACATTCTGTCTGCCATCAAGAGAATATTTTACAAATCCCTTTGCTACAAGAGATTCCAAAATAAGTCCGTTTCCCTTAGCCTTTATTTTTTCAGCCATATTATCCGGATCGTCAGAATTTTTCATCAAATCCAGAACCTTTTTTTCAGCGTCCGAAAGTCCGCTTTCATCCATTTCATCTACTGCACGGTAATGCTCTCTGATATTGATATTCATTCCCGAAGGCAACATAGTCCGCACAGCGTCAAAATAGGTACAAAAGGTATTATCCCTGAGCCATTCTGCCAATTCCAGCATTTCATCATTCATCACAGGAGCATCGTCCTCAGCTGAAATAACAGCTTTAAGCTTCCGGCATTCGTCCCCCTGTACAGGCAGAACGTCCAGAACGATTCCCACTCGTTTTCTGTTGCCCTTTCCAAAGGGCACAAGAACTCTCACGCCTTTTTTCACCTTGTTTCTGATCTTCTCAGGAACAGCATAGGAAAAGGGTTTGTCAAAAGCAATAGTTGCTGAGCTTACGGCAACCATTGCCTTCATTTCAGCAATTGGAAGCGCAGACATTTTTCAATCACTGCATCTGAACCGGCTCATTAGATTCAAATGTTGACAAAGACTCTTCAGTTTTCACCTCAGCTTTGGCTTCGATTATTTTATATTTACCGTTTGCAAGCTCCTCAACAGATGTTTTAACCGGTTTTTCCTCCAATATTTTCTTTTCATTCACAAGTTCGTCCGCAATTTCTCTTGCACGTTTTGCAACTCCGATAACAAGAGAATAGCAACTGTCGCTTTCAGAAATCAACTGTGTAATAGC
>CAMWXM010000007.1 GCA_947178195.1 uncultured Ruminococcus sp. | reverse complement strand
AAGCTTTAAAACAAATTTAATCTTGTTTCACCCTTTGAATTATAAATCAAAGGATTTTTTCGTTTTTTTATGCCATTCATAATAATCTCCATTTCCGTTTAATTAAATTACAATATTAACAAAAATAACCGACGCCATAAAGAAAATACTGATTATAAGCGCCAGACAGTCCGCAGCTGATAATTTCAGCTGGCGCATTTTTGTGCGTCCTTCTCCGCCATGATAACAGCGGCATTCCATTGCCGTTGCAAGCTCTCCTGCTCTTCTTACCGCCGAAATAAAAAGCGGAATTATTATCGGGATAACCGATTTTATTCTGTCCAGCAGCTTTCCGCCGTCCATTTCAACCCCTCTCGCCTTCTGTGCGGACATGATCTTTTCCGTTTCCTCAATAAGTGTCGGCACAAATCTGAGAGCGATAGTCATCATCATTGCAAGGTCATGCACAGGGAATTTAAGCTTTTTCAGCGGTGATAAAAGCCTTTCAATAGCATCTGTCAGAGCTATCGGAGATGTGGTATAGGTAAGAAGCGATGTTCCCGCAATAAGCAAAACGATTCTTATTATCATAAAAATAGATGTATAAACTCCGTTATCGGTAATTTTAATAAATTTCCATTCAAACAGCGGTCTCCCCTTTGTTATTAGGAACAGATTAAGCACCGATGTAAAAAGCATGATAAAAACGACAGGCTTTAAGCTTTTTAAAATCATTTTAAACGGAATCTCCGAAAGTATCACCGCCATTATGCAAAAAACAGCTCCCACTTCAAGACAAACCGGACTGCTTCCGATAAAAAGCATTGCAATAAACACAACTGTTATTATTATTTTAAATCTCGGATCAATCCTGTGTATTATACTATTTCCCGGAAAATACTGTCCAAGAGTAATATCTTTAAGCATCAGATCTTCCCCCTTTTACTCAGCTCCTGCATCAGAAGCTCCGCCGCATATTTAACGGTATAAATCTCATCGTGAATATCTATCCCACGTTTTTTCAGCATATCGAAAACCCGTGTTATCTGGGGTACGGTAAGACCCATTTCCGAAATTTCCTCAGAACGCCTGAACACTGCTTGAGGCGTGTCGTAGCAAAACAGTCTCGAATCGTTCATTACAAGTATTTTTGAAGCAAATCTTGCAACGTCCTCCATGCTGTGAGAAACCAGCAAAACTGTACAGTTGGTATTTTTATGATACTGCTTTATCTGTCCTAAAATTTTTTCTCTGCCCTTAGGATCAAGACCTGCCGTAGGTTCATCAAGAATAAGTACCTCCGGCTCCATTGCCATAACTCCAGCTATTGCGACTCTTCTTTTTTGTCCGCCCGACAATTCAAAGGGCGATCTTTCAAGAATATCTTCCGTAATTCCCACAGCCTCGGCAGTACGTCTCACTCTTCCGTCAATTTCCGATTGGCTAAGTCCCATATTTTTAGGTCCGAAAGCAATATCCTTATAAACCGTCTCTTCAAATATCTGATATTCGGGATACTGAAACACAAGTCCCACCCGGAATCTTACCTGACGGATATTTTTTTTATCTTCCCAAATATCCTTTCCGTCAAGATATATTTTCCCCGAGGTCGGACGCAAAAGACCGTTAAAATGCTGGATCAAAGTAGATTTTCCTGAACCGGTATGACCAATAACGCCGACAAATTCTCCCTTTTCGATTTCAAGATTGACACAATCAACTGCTGTTTTTTCAAATGGCATTCCCTGACTGTAAACGTAAGTCAAATCTTCTGTTTTTAATATAGCCAATTTAAAAACTCCTTTTAACCTGTCGTTACGAAAGCAGCTTTATAAGCGCTTCGCAGCATTCTTTTTCATTAATGATATGCGTATCTAAATTAAGTCCGCATTTATTAAGTTCATACATAAGTTCTGTCACCTGCGGAACATCAAGTCCGACGCCTTTAAGCGTTTCAACATTTGAAAATACCTCTTCAGGACAATCGTCCATAAGAACCTTTCCTTTATCCATTACGATAACTCTTTTACACTGAGCCGCTTCTTCCATATAATGCGTTATAAGAATTATGGTGATGCCGAATTCCTCGTTTAACTTTTTAATTGTCTTCATTATCTTTGCTCTGCCTATAGGATCAAGCATAGCCGTCGGTTCGTCAAGAACTATGCATTCAGGACGCATAGCGATTATTCCGGCAATAGCCACTCTCTGCTTCTGTCCGCCCGAAAGCTGATGAGGGGCGTGAAGACGATATTTATACATTCCAACAGCCTTCAGCGCTTCGTCTACCCTTTTTCTTATTTCATCTGGCTCTACTCCCAGATTTTCCAGAGCAAAAGCAACGTCCTCTTCAACAATAGTCGCTACTATCTGATTATCTGGATTCTGGAATACCATTCCCACACGCTGACGTATATCATATACTCTGTTTTCATCGGCAGTATCTATTCCATCTATATATACCTTTCCCCCACTTGGCAATAGTATTGCATTAAGATGCTTTGCAAAAGTTGATTTTCCGCAGCCGTTATGCCCTAAAACCGCAGTCATTTCTCCCTGCTCAAATGTCAGGTTCAGGTCTTTGAAAATATATTTACCGTCATCATCATATTTAAAATTGAGGTTTACCGATTCTGCAATTTTTTTCATGAATAATATTATCCTTTCTGCCATATTGCTGTCGAACCGCAGGGCAGATACAATCCGCTTTCCTCCACGGGCAATCCTATTTCGTCAAAGGTCACCTTTCCGTCGTAAACCGGACAGATTATTTCTCCCAGTATGTATCCCATGACCGATGGTGAAAGTCCGGTCGTATAGCTGTTTATAAGGAAAAAAAGAGGATCATCGCTTAAAACACCGGCACAAAGCTTTACAAGATCGTAAACGCAATCCTCAAGTTTCCATATCTCTCCACCCGGACCTCGCCCATAACTTGGAGGATCCATTATGACTGCATCATATTTCCTTTCACGCCTTATTTCTCTGGCAATAAATTTTTCACAGTCGTCAACTATCCAGCGTATCGGCTTATCAGCAAGTCCAGATAAGGCTGCGTTTTCTCTCGCCCAGCCTACCATACCCTTAGATGCGTCCACATGGCAGACCTTAGCCCCTGCTTCTGCACAAGCAAGAGTTGCGCCTCCGGTATAGGCAAAAAGATTAAGAACATTTATTTCACGTCCTGCATTTTTTATTTTTTCCGCCATAAAATCCCAGTTTACCGCCTGCTCAGGAAATAATCCCGTATGCTTGAAGCCTGTGGGCTTTATAAGGAATTTCAGATTTTTATAGGACATCGTCCATGATTCCGGCGGCTTTTTTGAAAAGCTCCAGCTTCCGCCACCGCTTGCACTGCGGTGATAATGTCCAAGAGCTTTATCCCACATAGGCGATTTTTTAGTCGATTTCCATATTATCTGTGGGTCGGGACGTATCAATATATTTCCATTCCATGATTCAAGCTTTTCCTGTGAAGATGTGTCTAAAATTCTGTATTCTTTCCAGTTATCTGCTGTACGCATAAGAAATTTATCCTTTTTATTTATTTTTTAACAGGTACGTTCTTTTATTTTTTCCGAAATTGCAATGGCATATTCGTTTATCTGTTTAAAATCTCTGCCTTCGAGCATAACTCTTATCAAAGGCTCTGTTCCGCTTTCACGAACAAGTATTCTTCCGCTGTCTCCCAGCTCCTCTTCATATTTTTCAATAAGGTCGGTTATCTGGCTGTCATTTTTCCATACTTCCTTGCTTCTCTGATTGATTTTTACATTTATCATAACCTGTGGGAAATGCTCCATACAAGATGCCAGCTCCGACATTTTCATACCCGATTCTGCAAGTATTTCCAGAACCTTAGCGCCGGAAAGCTGTCCATCACCGGTATTAGCCTCGTCCAAAAATATAATATGTCCGCTCTGTTCGCCGCCTAAATTATATTTTCCCTCCAGCATTTTTTCAAGCACATATCTGTCTCCGACTTTGGTCGTAAGCATTTTTATGTCATTATTCTTTGCAAAATACTTAAATCCAAGATTACTCATAACCGTTACAACGGCAGTGTTATTTTTTAACTTGCCCTGTTCCTTCATAGCCTTTGCACAGATAGCAATAAGCTTATCGCCATCTACCAACTCGCCCTTTTCGTCTACCGCCAGGCATCTGTCAGCGTCTCCATCAAAAGCAAGACCCGCATGGCACTTTTTATCATGAACATACTGCATAAGTCCGCCGATATGCGTTGAACCACAGTTGTCGTTTATATTTGTTCCGTCAGGAGAAGCATTGAGTACAAAGACTGTCGCTCCCAGACCTTCAAACAATCTCTTTGCAGTAGCAGATGCACTTCCATTTGCACAGTCTATTGCGATACGCAGTCCTGTAAGATTTCCCTTGATGCATTTCATTATATACCTGATATAATCTGTCTGTGCGTCACGGTAATATGTAACTCTTCCTATATTTCCGTGAGAAACTATTTTCATTTCTTCAGGTTTATCAAGTATAAGACTTTCTATTTCTTCTTCTATTTCATCTGAAAGCTTATATCCGGTTGATGAAAACAGCTTTATCCCATTATATTCAAAGCTGTTGTGAGACGCCGATATCATAATTCCTGCGTCTGCTTTTTTCTGCTCCACCAGAGCCGCTACGGCAGGTGTAGGAACAACTCCCAGTATTTCAGCGTTTGCGCCCACCGAGCATATTCCCGATACAAGAGCCGCTTCAAGAACGTCTGATGAAATTCTTGTATCCTTTCCTATGAAAATAGTCGGCTTATGCTTTGATTTTTTCGCCAGAACTATTGCCGACGCCTTTCCTATCTGCATTGCCAGCTCGCATGTAAGCTCTGTTATAGCTACGCCTCTCGCACCGTCAGTACCAAATAATCTTCCCATAATAATAAACTCCTATCCTATAATGTCAATTGTTCGTTATCGCCCTTTGAAAAGCCCAGATGCTCATAGGCAAGCTTTGTAGCAACTCTTCCCCTGGGTGTTCTTGCCAGAAATCCAAGCTGCATAAGAAACGGTTCGCATGCATCTTCAAGAGTTATTGATTCTTCTCCAATAGCCGATGCTAATGTTTCCAAACCAGCAGGTCCTCCATTATATCCCTTTATCAGCATTGTCAGCAATCGTTTATCAAGACTGTCAAGACCAAGACTGTCTATTTCAAGCTGATTCAAAGCGATAGATGCAATTTCACTTGTTATCTTACCGTCTCCCATAACCTCAGCAAAATCTCTGACTCGTTTTAAAAGCCGGTTGGCGATTCTCGGAGTACCTCTCGAACGCTTAGCAATTTCTTCAGCGCCGTCTGTATCACAGGGAATACATAATATCTGGCTGCTCCGTCTTATAATATCGCAAAGCTGTTCGGTATTATAAAGCTCCAATCGCTGCACTATCCCGAATCTGTCCCTTAGCGGAGAGGTAAGCTGCCCTGCACGAGTAGTCGCTCCCACAAGGGTGAATTTTTCAAGGTCTACCCTGATAGATCTTGCCGCCGGACCTTTTCCTATCACAATATCCAGAACATTATCCTCCAGAGCCGGATAAAGTATTTCTTCTATTGAACGGGAAAGTCTGTGTATCTCGTCTATAAACAGCACATCATTATCCGAAAGGTTTGTCAGAAGAGCCGCCAGGTCTCCAGGCTTTTCAATTGTAGGTCCTGAGGTAATACGCAGATTTGCCCCCATTTCATGGGCGATTATTCCGGCAAGAGTGGTCTTTCCCAGTCCCGGAGGACCGTAAAGCAGAACATGATCCAGAGGCTCTCCCCTGCCCTTGGCCGCTTTTATATATATGGACATATTCTCCTTTACCTTATCCTGTCCGATATATTCCTGAAGTGTCTGAGGACGCAAAGAAAATTCTGTTTCCACATCCGCTTCAGTAAATTCAGGAACTACTGTCCTGCTCTCAAATTCAATATCTCCTGTTTCTATCAATTTGTTTTCCCCTTTTATTTATTGCTTAAATATTTTAATGCCTGCTTTATTATCTCGCCCGAACTTAAAGAAGGATCAATTTTCGTCATTACCGTTTCAACCTCTCCCTGAGAAAATCCAAGGGTAATAAGGGCGGTAACAGCTTCCGAGCACTCGTTGCTTACCGGTACGGCTATATTTCCCGCAGCCTTTATATCTGCTCCCGTAATACTTTCCTTTGCGACCTTGTCTTTAAGCTCCAGCACTATTCTCTGCGCAAGCTTAGGACCTACTCCCTTTGATTTTGTAAGAGCCTTGCTATCCTCAGAAGCTATAGTAAGAGCAAAGCGCTGAGCGTCCATATCGGAAAGTATGGTAAGCGCCATTTTAGTCCCTACGCCAGAAACCGATAAAAGCAGTTTAAAGCAATGAAGCTCCTGTTTTGAATAAAAACCGAAAAGCTCTATATTATCTTCTCTTACATGAAGATATGTATAAAGAAAAGCCTCACTTCCGATCTCGCCCAGCTGTGACGAGGCAGCGCAGGTGATCCTGCATGCATAACCGACTCCTGCGCATTCTATTACCGCAAGAAATGGTTCTTTATGCACAAGCGTACCTTTTATACTATATATCATTTTTTCTCCTGTCCGGCGTTTTTTATACTAACACCCTTGCAGCAATGACCGTGGCATATTGTAAGAGCCAGAGCGTCAGCTGCATCATCGGGCTTAGGTATCTGTTCCAGCTTCAGAATACGCCTTGTCATATCCATAACCTGTTTTTTTTCCGCCTTGCCATATCCTACCACAGCTTGTTTTACCTGCAGCGGAGTATACTCATAAATCGAAATATTATGCCTTACCGCAGAAAGAAGGATTATCCCTCTTGCCTGAGCCACATCTATGCCTGTTTTTTGATTATTAGTGAAAAAAAGCTTTTCTATCGCCATACAATCTGGCATGTATCTTTCACATATAAAATCCATATCGTCAGCAATAGCTTTAAGACGTTCAGGGAAATCCGTACCGGCCTCGGTAAGTATTGCACCGTATTCGACCGGCATAAAATTTTTCCCTGTATAGTCGGAAATTCCAAAGCCGACTATAGCATAACCCGGGTCAATTCCAAGAATCCGCAAGTAAACACATCTCCAAAATCATATTCATTTTTTATTATATCACAAAATACCTACTGATTTCAATAGTAATTTTAAATTTATACATATTTTTTATTATCTTATGAAAGGCTGTCTGTAGTTATCACCGTTTTGCAGCAGACAACATAATATATAATACTAATCTTAATAAAGCTATAGCCTATCCTGACAGCATAATTTTTCAGCGATATTGTCTATATAAAAATCCGGGATTAGTGTATTGCTGATTCTAAAAAATATGAATCAGCCGAAAGTAGTGCCGTGCAAAGCGCAACTGAAGTATCTTCATCATAAGCTTTGTACATTGCTGCCTGAAAAAGAAAATCCAATGGGAGGCGGAGGTTATATTATGGATGAAAAAAAGGTGTTTTTGGTGGTTGGCGGAGATATGCGCCAGATTTATGCAGCGAAAAAGCTTTCAGAAGAGTTTACGGTTTATGCCGCAGGCTTTGACTGCTGTACTGCCAACGCTGAGAATGTAATATTTATAGGTCATCTCCTTGAAATGCCACAGAAGGCAGATTATATTCTCTATCCTCTGCCGGTATCAGAAAACGGCATATTTGTAAATGCGCCGTTTTGCGAAAATAAGATATTACTGACAGACACACTTTCACTTCTTAAAGACGATGGTATAATATTCGGCGGAAAAATTGATCCTTCAACCATGAAGATTTTCAATAAGAGCAAAGCAGAAACAGTCGATTATTTTACAATAGAAGATTTTAATCTTATGAACGCCGTACCCACTGCTGAGGGAGCAATCCAGATAGCAATGAGAGAGAGAGCTTCTGTATTATATAAAAGTAAGATTCTTATTACTGGATACGGACGAATATCTAAGGTTCTTGTAAAAATATTGTCGGCAATGGGAGCTGAGGTAACAGTTACCGCAAGAAAATATACTGATCTGCAATGGGCGGAAATAGCCGGCTGCAAAGCTGTATATTTATCGGAATTTGAAAATATTGTCCATGAGTCCGATATAATTTTTAATACTATTCCTGCAATGATATTAGATAAAAATATTATCAATAAAATAAAAAAAGAAGCGCTTATTATCGACCTTGCTTCCAAGCCAGGAGGCGTTGATTTTGAATACGCTAAAAAAACCGGGATAAAAACTATTCACGCATTAGCACTTCCGGGAAAAATAGCACCTGTTACAGCCGGAGAAATAATCGCCTGTACTGCTTTAAACATACTTCAGAGAAAGGAGGATTTTTAATGAGTGACCTTTCAAATTTAAGAATAGGTTTTGCGGTCACAGGCTCTTTTTGTACATTTGAAAAAGCTTTTGAACAGGCAAAGATCCTGAAAAAAAACGGAGCGGAGCTGATACCTGTCATGTCATATAATGCGGCTTCAATAAATTCAAGATTCGGTAACGCCGAAGATAATATAAAACGGCTTGAAAATATCTGCGGCAGAAGGGTTATTACCACTATAGAGGACGCAGAACCCATCGGCCCTAAAAATATGACCGATATTATGGTCGTATGTCCCTGTACCGGAAATACCTGTGCAAAGCTTGCCATGAGTATTACTGATACGCCAGTCACCATGGCGGTCAAATCGCATATAAGAAATAAAAAGCCTGTTATACTTGCTCTTGCGACAAATGATTTTCTGGCGGGTTCAATGAAAAATATCGGTAGTCTTATGAATATGAAAAACTATTATTTTGTACCTGTTTATCAGGACGACTGCAAAAAAAAGCCCACCTCGGCTGTCTGCGATTTTACCGCTCTTGAAGAAACAATCATAAACGCTCTGAATGGGGTTCAGACACAGCCAATAATAGGCTGCAGCCTGTAAATACCGTCAAACATTAAGGCAACACCGCACAAAGTCCTGTGCGGTGTTGCCTTAAATGTTAGATCGTTAAAATAAATTTGTTTCAAAGGGGTCTATACACCAATCCCCGTCTATTTTATTCACATTAATAACTAATTCCTTAGTTTCTTCAATTTTTCCCAATTCCATAACCAGATTGACTTTCACTTCATAGCCTTTATCAATATCCACATCTTCCTTGAATTGTTTTTTTATTTTCTTTTCAAGCTTTTTTAACTCATCGCTGTCGATCTCCTTTTTTTCCAGCTCTTTATATGAAATATCAAAATCATAATTATCTAAAAAGCTTATGCCGGTAGACAGCAGCTGAAGTGATTTTTCAATTTTATCCTCATCATAATAATCAGAATCAATAAAATAATCAGGAAGCGCATCTTCAATATCGTCTATATCACCGGATTCAATTGCGTCAAAATAGCAATCGATAGGTTTCCGATACCCATTATTAAAAATAGTAAGGTTAGCAATAACTATTAAAATAATAAGTATTACAGAACAAACTGCCACAATGGGAACGATATGATCATTATGTTTTTTTTCTTTCGGAGGCTGGCTGATGCTTTCGCTAAAACCCGGATCCTGCAAAGCACCGCAATACTGACAATGATTATCCTTATCATTGATTTCTTTTCCGCACTGCATACAAAATTTACTCATCTTCTTTAACCCCTTAATTTTTATTTAAATCTCTGACAACTGCTTTCAGTGTTTCTATAGCATTGTCATGATTTTTTTTATTTGTTTCATATGAACTTAAATTGCTTGCGACCTTTCTTACGGCTATATACAGATCGTCGGGAATATCCTCCGGTTCAAGGCCTATCCTTTCAGCAAATTCAGTATCTTTAAGATAGAATCTATATCCGTCCACATAAGGACAATCTGGGAAATACACTTCAAGATTTTCAAGAGTATTCTCCGGTTCAATATAGACGTCTACCGCTGAATCGGCAAGCAACATCATACATTCTCCAAGCTGGAACTGATTTGACAGATTTGAAAGGCTATTCTCATATGCTCCGCCGCTTGAAATATTTTTTCCTTCATCATAGGAAATGGGAATAAATACAATATCTGTATAATTTCTTCCGTCCTCATTATAGTCTATGACGTAAGAATTAAAAAATTCATGTATCTGATTTTTATGGATCTGTAGGTCATCATCATCTGACAAAAGCATGACCCTCACATCAGAACGAATAGTAGTAAGGGTATCATACACAAGAAAAGCAGCTATTATCGCACAAAATGAAGCTATTCCAAGCCACCACTTATTATGATAAATAAAATTTCTGAATTTTTCGGATTTGGTATATTTTTTATCTTTTCCGTCTCCCGGAGCAATTTTGTCGGATTTATCAATAACTCCCTGTTTTAACTTTAAAACTTCTATTTTCTCTTCTGCATTCTGCTGACCAAATTTTTCACGCTGTGCTTCATTATATTTCTCAAAACGTTCCTGCTTTCTAAGCTCTTCCTGATTATTTATCTGTCGGATCGTATCAACAAATCCATTACTTTTTTTCTTTTTCCTCATCTGAACTCCTTAATATCAGAACTTTATCATAAGCGTATACCCCTGTCATGCCCTAAGGTCATATGAATCGCACTATTTTTATGCGGTATGCCATAATAATTATTATATCAAAACTTTCCATTAATGTCAACAAAAAAATCAAGTCAATACTGCGCAAACTTTGTGCGGTATTGACTTTTTAATATTTTTGCATATTATTTTTTTACTGCCACAGCCGCCAGTTTAAAATCACCATTGCTGTCGCTTATAATTTCAATTTTATCACCTTTTGATATTCTTCCTTCAAGAAGCTGCTGTGATATAAGATTTTCAATTTTTTCGGTAATTTTGCGTTTAAGATATCTTGCACCGTATTTTTTTATTTCCTCCTCATCTATCAGATCGTTTATAATATCTTCGGAAAATCCGATATTCAGTCCAATTTTTTCAGCTCTGTTGTGAAGCTCGTTTAAAAGCTTTATAACAATTTCCGAAATGTGACTTTTTTTAAGGGGAGAAAAAACGATAATCTCATCAAGTCTGTTTATAAGCTCCGGCTTCATTTGCTTTTTCAATTCTGCTTTTACACGCTTTTCAGTATCTGTATTACTGCTTTCTCCGAATCCCAGATGAACGCTCTCATTCATAAATTCCGAACCAATATTGGAAGTTAAAATAATAAGCGTATTTTTAAAGCTTACCCTGCGCCCCTTAGAATCTGTAAGAACGCCGTCCTCCAGTATCTGCAAAAGAAGATTCAGTACATCAGGGTGAGCCTTTTCTATCTCATCAAATAAAATTACACAATAAGGCTGACGTCTTATCCTGTCTGTCAGCGGATTGCTTTCATCATAACCGGCATATCCCGGAGGAGCGCCGATAAGCTTTGATACGGTATACTTTTCCATGTATTCCGACATATCTATTTTGACAAGATTTTTTTCACTGTCAAAAACCGCTTCGGAAACTGCCCTTGAAAGCTCTGTTTTGCCTACTCCTGTAGGACCCATAAACAAAAATGAGCCTATTGGTCTCCCCTGCTCTTTAAGTCCGGTACGGCTTCGTCTTATTGATCTTGCAACTGATGCTGCTGCTTTGCTCTGACCGATAACTCTTTTTTCAAGTATAGCTTCAAGTGACAAAAGCCGCTGTTCCTCGTCCTTGGAAATGCTGCTTACCGGAATCCCTGTCCATTCAGAAACCACCTCTGCCGTATCCTCAGTAGTTATTTTGACTGGCATTACAGCTGTGGTTTTTTTTCTGAATTTTCTTTCAACATCTTCTATACTTTTACATTCATCATATATATCCGGCTTTAACTGCCGCCGTTTCATATCTATTTTTTTAAAATGCCGTATTTTAGCCTTTGAAGCTGCTTCGTCAATAATATCTATCGCCTTATCGGGAAGAAATCTGTCGTTTATATAGCGTACCGAAAGGCTTACCGCTGATTTTATTACCTCATCAGAAATCACGGCATTATGATAGTTTTCATATTTTTCCTTAACACCGTTAAGTATATCAACCGTCTGACTTTCAGTTGGCTCGTCTATCATAACCGGCTGAAAACGTCTCTCAAGAGCTGCGTCTTTTTCTATATATTTACGATATTCTTCTATAGTTGTTGCGCCGATTATCTGTATTTCTCCTCTTGCAAGCTGAGGTTTGATGATGTTTGCAGCATCTATCGCTCCTTCAGCAGCTCCTGCGCCGACCACAGTGTGTATCTCATCTATAAATAAAATTATATTACCTACCGCTGCCACCTCAGCAATACATGCTTTTATTCTCTCTTCAAAATCGCCTCTATATTTTGCTCCGGCAAGCATCAATGTAAGATCAAGAGAAAATATATTTTTATTTTTCAATTCCTCTGGTATAGCTCCCCTTACAAAAAGTGATGCCAGACCTTCAACTATCGCCGTTTTTCCGACTCCTGCTTCTCCTATAAGGCATGGATTATTTTTTGTGCGCCTTGACAATATCTGAAGCACACGTTCGACTTCCTTTTCCCGTCCAACAAGAGGATCATGCCTGTTTTCTATTGCTTCTTCTGTAAGGCTTTTGCCATACTTGTAAAGGGTCGGTGCCTGTTTTCTGTCAGGCTGGTTATATCTTACCCCATTTTTAGGCGCAGCTCCGGTATATACCCCAGCACAGTCATTATAAAGCCGCATAGGATTTGCACCCATTGCCCGTAAAAGAGTTACCGCACCGCAGCCAGGTTCTTTCAGAAGCGTCATAAAAAGATGCTCTGTTCCCACAAGCTTAGTACCCGAAGCTTCAGCCATAGATACAGCTCCGTTAAATATCCTGTGCAAAGCCGGAGTAAAATTTTCATAATTTAACTTTGTACGTTCTCCCTGACCGATAAGCATAATTATCTGGCCATAAACATCGTCAAGCTTTATATTATTGGATTTAAGAACAGAGGAAGCGACATTTCCGCCCTCCTGAATAAATCCCAGAATCAGATGCTCAGTTCCTACGTAAGTATGTCCCAATTGAGAAGCTGCCTTTATCGCAGTTTCAATGGAATTTACAGCACGTCTTGTAAACATTTCAAAATTACTGCTCATTCTCAGCCATATCCTTTCGTTTCATATAAATGTTGCCTTAACTTCCCTGTTAATAGTATGCCATGAAACTACTGCGATATATGTCGATACAAGAGCCTGTTCCCATAAAAATATAATCCTAATATTTTAGGCAAAAATTAAAACAACGCCGAACAAATACCGCCTAAAGGCTTTGTTCGGTGTTGCCTTAAAATAATATTTTCAATTTCAGACTTTAAAATCCTTCATCATATGCTTGAGATTAGAAGCCTGTGAATCGAGTTCAACAGACGCAGCTGCACTTTCTTCTGAATTTGAAGCAGAAGATGAGATTATATTTGAAACCTGAGCCGTCTTATTTGAAATTTCATTCATATATATTTTCTGTTCATCTGATACATTGGAAATTGCAGTAATAATGCCGTTAATTTTTTCCGTTTCGCTTACGACTGTTTCCAGTGACTGTGCTGTTTCCTCAGCGAACCTCATACCCTTTTCCACGGCTTCAGTACTGTTCTGAATAAGTCCCATTGTATGCTGAGAAGCCTGAGCGCTTTTTCCGGCAAGATTTCTTACTTCGTCTGCAACGACTGAAAATCCTTTTCCCGCAGCTCCTGCTCTTGCCGCTTCAACCGACGCATTTAACGCAAGAATATTTGTCTGGAAGGCAATATCCTCGATAGTTTTATTGATCTTCTGAATTTCTTCGGAGGATTTCTTTATTTCATTCATAGCGTCAAGTAAATTTGACATATGCATATTACTTTTCTGAACATTTCCAGCAGTATTTTCCGCTATTGTTTTTGCGCTTACCGTCATTTCTATATTTTTATTTATTGTAGATTCAGCCTTATCGACCGATTCCGTTATCTCGTTTATCAACATTGTTTGCTTTGTAACGCTTTCCGCAAGACTGTTTGCGCCCTGAGATACGTCCTCAGCGCCATTGAACACGACATCTGTTGACTGCATAATTCCCTTCAGCGTACTGTTCATCGACTGTAATATTTTATTCATTGATTCCTTTATTGGAATAAAATCACCTACATAATCTGTATCTACCCAGCAACTGAAATCGCCTTCTGCCATTTTTCCGAGATGTAAGGAAATATCGTCAATATAGGTTTTCAGTGTTGTATTTATATCTTCAATTATACGGCATATAGCAGCGACCTCATCGTTATTGTTATAATCAAATTTAACTGAAAGATCTCCGTCTTTAATTTTCTGCGCTGCCGACGATATATCTTTAAGAGGCTTAAAGAACTTATTTATAATAAACGTATTTATTAATATTGAAATCAGTACTATTAAAGGCACATTTATGCAGAAAACAATTACAATGTGTATCAGATCGCTGTAAAATTCCGAATAATTCACAACATAAGAGAGCGTCCAACCGGCAGCCTGGATTTTATCTGAAATAACCTGCTTATGATTTCCGTCATAATCGATAAAATCATAAATTTCAAATTCACTTTCCGATGTTACATCACTTTTATTTGTATATGTATCTGAAAATTTGGTAATTATCTCATTTTCATTTTCATCAGTTCTGGGTAAAAATCCCTCGTTCTGATGAATAATTATATTATCCGAAACCGTAAGAATCGGATAACCGTTCTGATCAAAATTCGAGTTTACCGCAATCGCCTGAACCTCGTCAATAAACAAATCGGCAGCCAATACAGACGTAACATTTCCGCTGTCGTCCCTCAGTGCCTTGGCAACTGTTATTACCATCTTGTTAGTAGAAACATCAACATACGGGTCTGTTACAATAACCTCATTAGTGGATGATGCGTCAATATACCACTGTCTGTCGGTAATAACATAATCAGGGTCGGGAATCCACCCATCTGAAAAACAGGAATAATTATCAGGACAACCAATATATATCGCATAAATTTCCTGAAACTCTTCCGCTTTTTTTTCTAAAAGCTCAAAGAGCAGATCACGATTTTCGGTGTCATATTCCGCATACCTTATAAACGAGCCTATATCAGAAACCTTTTCCTTTTCCAATTCTACCCATGAACTGATCTGATTCGACAAATCAGATACGCCCATTTCCGTTTTCTGAATAATAGAATTTTTTGAAGTTCTGGCAACAACCATACCACCGCTGATAGTACTGACAATAACAGCAAACAATATCAGTAAAACAGTTGAAATAGTTATTTTAAACTTTAATCCGTTTTTTTTCATAATAACCCCTTTTTTATTCATAGATTTTGAAGCTATATTTAGGGCAACACCGCATAAAGACTGCCTAAAAGCTTTGTACTGAATCTACTTGTACTTTTTTTCATTATCTTGCACATAAATTTCTTGACATGCGTTAGTATGTTTTCAAAATTTTTGTGCAATCTAACGAAAAAACTGACTGCGTATCTTAAACATATTATTTGTGCGGTGTTGCCTTAATTATCCACAGCATATGTCGCAAATATAATCTATAGTTTCCATAAAATTACCAAGCTTTCTCATTTTTCCGTCCTGCCATATATAGAAGAAATTATCTTTTTCAGATATGCACAAAGCTGCACCACCGCCGCCATACCAGCCTATATCATTGAAACCTAAAAAGCCTTCTTTTTCAAGATGTTCTCTGCATGAACCGATTAGATCCAAACCGAAAAAATCTATATAGAACGGCAGAGCTGCTCCGCCTGCAAAGGATAAAAACTCCTTGTATTCAACTGGCAGTCTGATACCATTATCCTTTTCCCATTGTGCGATTTCATTTTCTGATAACGGCGGCGCAAAATCTGTTTCTTCTATTTTATAGCTTCCAATCATTTCTTCTGATATATCCACAAGCTTTGTAATGGCATCTTTAACAGAACAATCGGGAATCCTTGCATAAACATTTCTCAGAAATTTTGGAAACTGCGAAAGGAATCTGGCTCTGCATTCATACTCATAATTATTCCATTTCGGCATATCACGCCAGCTATGCACACCCTGTCCGGCAAGAAAAGCATCACGAACCTTTTGATTTCTGTAAAAACTTATTGCTTCTGAAATACTCTCTGAATATTTGTTTAGTATCGGATACTTGTTAAGATATGAATCAAAAGAAAAATGTCCGTCATTTTGGAGCTTACATCTGAATAAGCAGCAATATTTTTCTTTGAGAATCACCACAGCAAACTCAATTATATCCCATGAATGCAGTGTAGAATAATTTGCCGAATTGCTTGCACCTGTCAGGAATATTTTATCATTTTTTACTCCGTATGCACAATTAAGCTCTGATGTTTCCTGTTTAACAATATCAGTATTCTGCCATTCCTTCATAAGCGAATCTTTTATTATATCAAGAATATCTGCATCAGTTTTCACAAATGAAAATCCATTATCGTCAGGAACTGAGTTTTCTTTTTCAATTCTTCTGATATCGGAAGAAAGCTCCCTGAAATGCCCCTCCTTGCTCACATATCGGCTCTTTGATAAAACTTCAGGAGCATATTTTTTCAGATATTCCTCTGTTTTATCAATAAGCGGCAGTATCAGCTCAATTTTATTTTTGCTGTCTGCAATAAACCTTTCAAGATATGTCAGAATACATCCGACATAAACAGGACTTTTTTCATTTTCCATTACTTTACCCCATGCATTCATAAATGGTTCAGCAATTAAATAGGCTGAAAAATAATATGCAGTAAGGCTTCCGACTAAATCAAATTTTTTATAGTAATCTGCCGTATTTCCCAGTGCTATTTCACCAAGTATTTCACAGCAAAGTACCTCTGCCCATATTCTTGAATTGCCGTCTTTACGGGCAAATTCCTTGTATGTATCATAATTATTTTCAAGAGCCTTTTTTATCTGATAATCATTGCCGGAATATTTCATAAAAATATCTTTTGCAGAAGCTTCGTCAGTGATTTCAAAGGTGTCCTGATTATTCATGCAAATTACCATATTCCTTTCATAATCATATAATAATCTTTTATATTATAGCACAGCATTTGCTGAATGTCTACACTTTTACATTTTTTTATCAAAACGTGTAACCTTTTTTTATTTTACGTGTAATTATATATGAAAGCGTCAGAGCGGAGG
The DNA here is from genome assembly GCA_947178195.1 of uncultured Ruminococcus sp. GTDB lineage: Bacteria > Bacillota > Clostridia > Oscillospirales > Ruminococcaceae > Porcipelethomonas. The sequence continues at coordinate 10,161 of CAMWXM010000007.1, read as the reverse complement.
TAATAACTTGAAAGACAAACGTTTGATTTTAAAGCTTAAAAAAAATGAACCTAAAGCGCTGAATCTGATAATAGAAAGGTATTCTTCTTATGTATATACTGTTGTCCGGAATATCATCGGTGGTTATATGTCCGAAGAAGATATCGAGGAGGTCGTAAGCGATTGCTTTGTAAACCTCTGGAACAATTCAGACAAAATTCATGAAGATAAACCGCTACCTCCTTATCTTGCAGCAATAGCAAGAAATACCGCAAAAAACAAATTCAGAAGCTTTTGTAATGAGATTTCTTTTGAGGAAATTACTGACGAGCCTGCAAGCCGGGACAGTATTCCTGAACTGATAGAAAATTATCAGACATTATGCTTAATATATGATATAATTGAACAGTATAAAAGCTGTGAAAAGGAAATTTTTATCAGATATTATTTTTATGGCGAAAGGCTTGAAGATATCGCCCAAAAAACCGGATTGACGCTTTCAAACTGCAAAACCAGAATATGCAGAACAAGAAAAAAATTAAAAAAACAACTGACAGAAATGGGGTATGATTATGAAACACAAAAATAATTGGCTGAAAAAATATCCAATGATAGATTATCAGGAAGCCGATTGCAGTAAAATAAAAAATTCTGTCAGAAAAAAGCTTTCAGAGCAGAAAGACGAGGTAATATATATGAAAACAAGAAAATTCAAATCATTCGCAATTATTTTGGCTGTAGTAGGAATATCTGCCGCATCATTTTTCACTGTTAACGCCGCAACCGATGGAGCGGTCGTAGATACCGTAAAGGATTGGATTGGAGAGGTCACTATTTTTATTGATGGAAAGGAAGTTGAAGTTGCTCCGTCAAATATCAAAAAGGGCACTGTCAACGGCGAAGACTATCTCGAATATGAATTTGAAATAAACGATGGCAACAGTGACGACGATGAACATAATGTACAGGTATTTGAATTCAGAGAAGAAAAGGATTCTGTAACCTATTCAACAGAAGACAACGAAAAAGCAGTGATATCTGAACCTGGAAAAGAGGAATATTCCATAACTTCTCCAACAGAAGTTGACCAAAAAAACAAATAAAATAATAAAAAGTGCTGTAAAAAGTCGTCAATCACAATCATCACAATCGAGGTTTGCTCTGAATCGCAAACCTCGATTAATTTTCAGGTAAACTTGTTTACAGCACTTTTTCGTTTTAATTACAATCAAATAAAATCCGCATATTCATTTTATATGAGTTCTAAATTCATCTTACTCATTTACGTGCAAGATATATTGCAATAGCAGCTGCATCACGGATATTTACCTTTCCGTCCTCATTGTAGTCGGCTGATTCGGTAAGTTTATGCTTTCTGCCTGACGCAAGCATTATTGCGATATATGCTGCGTCACGAATATTCAATACGCCATCGTAATTAGCGTCCCCTAAAATGCTCACAATAGTTATATCGGACAATTCGCTGTAGCTTATTCTGCATTCAGGAAAATCATCATAATAATGTATATATGTAAGATAATCAATCTCGTGAGGATAAACCTCATAAATCACATCTTCATCTCCGACTTTATTCTTGATTATTAATTTTCCGAATTGTTCGTCAATTTCAGCCATTTTCTTATCTGATATCAGAAAATATTTATTTGAAGAATCATTATTTGTAACATCTATAAGATACCAGTGATTATCAATTTTAACAGCATTCCACGCATGAACATAGCTTGTAATTATGACTGTATCTATCCCTACCGCATTGCAAAGCAGTTCAAATGCCTTTGAATATCCTTCGCAAACAGTTTTATTCTGCAAAAATACCGATGCAATAGTCTGATCCCAAGGTCCGAATTCATAACTTACATTTTTTAAAAGTTCGTCGCAAAAATACTTTACCCTTTCAAAATCGGTAGAATATTCAAGAGCACCGTCTATATATTTTTGTGCGGCAGCTTCTATTTTTGCCTTTGTGTTTTTACGGTCCGCACCATTTCTGAAATCGTCAACCAACTTATATGCCGCACCGTATCTTGTTGAAAACCGCATCTGAGAACCAAGCCAGAAATATTCAGGATGATCCTGAGAAAAAATAAAAGTTATTTCCTGTGCCTGTTCCATAGAAAGATTCCCAAAAGAAGTATAAGGCGTATATTCAAAATATCCCAGAGAATTATCAACAATTTCGCAATTCACATAAAGAGCGTCATAAAAAGCCCTTTCCTCTTTAGTTCTCAGCACGCTGTACATGTAATCGCAGGTATAGTTATATTTCTCCTGAGCCAGAGCGGTAATGTTACTTGAAATAAATATAAAAACAAAAAAGTTTACAATAATCCCCATAAATATTTTTTTTGCTTTCATAGTAAAAATCCTTTCCATTAAAACCGGAAGCCATATTTCTTTTTATTTGAATATACGGCAGCCTGAAAAACCTTTCTTTAATTTGCTGAAACTGTATTTGCATATTACAATTCAACCTCATGTTGTTTTATTGTAAATATTTTCGATATATTTTTGGTATTTATTTAATTATAACACATATTCATTAAAAAATCAATCAAGCTACGAAAATTTATTTTATTTATCGTAAAAGCTCCGAAAAACTCGGAGCTTTTACGTAACTAGTATTTACTTTAAAATTTCTTCATATCTCCGGTCAGGTCAATAGCTTCTGCCAAGTGCATCCTTAACGATGTTTTTAAGATTGTATTCATTAAGCCTCATCGTATCCGAAGTCCTCAGATAACCATCCTTTAAAACATCAGCCTGTTCTTTAGCCTTAGCTTCAGAAGCAGCGTCTCCCTTTCCAAGACTATACAATTCCTTACTAAGGAAATATTTAGCAAGCTTTATTGTATCGGCACTTGTAACCCAACCATCAAGGTTAGTATCACCATATACAAGCTTTGTCTTATCTCCGTTATAATCAGGAAGCTGTTCATCGCCAACAATTGGCTGAGTTGGCTGAGTTGTATTAGTTACAGTAGTAATTGATGTTGGAGGAGTAAATATTACTGGTGTTGTTGACACAATTGTAGAAATTGTTGTAGTAATTGTTGTGCCAGGACCCGGATCAACTGACCCACCTGTATAAATACATGTTATTGAATCAATATTTATTGTTTGCTGAGAACCCCACCAGTAGCTGAACTGGAACACACCGTTATCGTAATCCAATGAATCGGAATACTGTGAAACATCAAATTCAATAGTTGCTTTTGAACCGGATATATTCTGCGAGCCAGACTGAAGCTGCTGCCAGTTTCCGCCTGTCAAACTAACTCCACCACCGCATGAAATACCGTTTTCCAAGCCACCGTTTGAGGACAAATCAACGATAAATTTCTGAGCCTTTGCTCCGCTTGGAACAAGTTTATTAAGCTCTATATTATAATCTTTCTTTTCGTTACTGCTATAATCCAGCTGACTGTTTACGTCAACCACCTGCGTTCCCGGTACCTGAGGTCCGACAGTAGTTTTAACAGTGGTTTTTTCTGTTGTTACATCCGTTATTTTTTCAGTAGTCATTTCTCCTGTTGCAATAGTAGTAATATCAGTATCTGTTGTGGCAGAAGAAGCCGTAGTATTTGTTGTAGTTACAACAGTAGTTACTGCTGTCGTTACAACAACAGGACCGCTTCCCGAAACTCCGGGAACACTTGAAGCGACTGACTGTCCCGAACCGTATTTAGTGTAAAGACCTGCCAAAGCTCCTACAAACGCTGCGTTATAGTCAACGCCTACCTCTGTGTATTCATATTTGTCAACCTCGTCATAATAGTTGCCGCTTTTATCAGGTCCGCCCACAAGTGCGCCTACCAGAACATGAGCAAAAGCTTTTCCTCTATTTTCAGACGGGAAGTTTGTGAATCCTGAAGCCGCTCTGTGATGAGGTTCTTTAACAGAGTTTGAATCATAGCCTACCATATAGCACTGATTGTTTCTGTTTGCGCCAAAGATATATTCCATCTGACCCTTTGCCCATGAAGTATACGACGAAGAGTTATTGTATTTATCATATATAAGTCCTTCAAGCTGCAAAGCCGCATTATACCTTGCCGAACCCCAATCGCGCTCGCAGTAATAGCCTTCGGGATTTGTGTCGTTTTTGTTTTTATCGATATTTTCAGCAACTCTGTTCCATTCTTTTCCGTAAAGCGCATTAACTGCCGGCCATACGCTATCCCAGCAAAGAGGATAATCGGTAGTATAAGCCCAGTTAGAATCAGCTATCCATTTTCCGCAGTCGGTTGCATATGAGGAATCATTTGTAGCCTTATTTAAAATAATCGCAGCTAAAGCAAGATCGTCAAGATATGCCGTACCATTATAGAATGGTGCCGAACTGTGATTGGACTTGTTGTTTGACTTGGCAAAAGAATAAAGTGCTTTTGCATAGGTAAGGTCTTCCTGATTTCCGAAGTTTATGTAGTTCATTGCAAGAGCCGCAGCCGTTTCAGCTACAACGTCAGTACACGGATTGCTTGACGTAGCAAAATAAGCGGGTCTTTCCATAGAATCCTTTTCAGGCGGCTGCCAACTTGCATGGTCAGCGTTACCGTCGCCTACCTGATAGCAGTACGCCTGAACAGACGAACCGTTCATCACTGTACATCTTTTAAAGTAATCGCAAAAATAGTCAGTAATTGTCTGAAGATGAGCCGTCTGACCTGTTTTTGTGAATGCGTCCTTGTATTCGTAATAGCTCCAACCGAGCATTGTTGCGGCATATGCTCCGGTTATATTAAATTTAACATGGTCGCCGCAGTCATGGAAACCGCCGCTCAGGTCCATAGTTCCATAGGGAGTTGAAACCTTTGAGTCGTATGTATGGCAATCGTCTCTCCAATCAAGCTGAGATTTCTCCCCTACCTCAGAGCCGCACATATTAGCATCGTAAAGGTATAAGGAATATTGCAGCGCTTTTGCATAGTTAATATCTACAGAAGCAGCTGAAGCATTTTGTTCGGGCATAGCCATTGGTGAAACAAGAGCAGTCGCCATTACTGCCGTTCCAACCAAAGCAGCTTTTAATCTGCTGAACACTTTGATTTTTTTCATTTTATAAATCCGTCCTCTCAAAAATAAATAATTTTTTTAGGTTATATATTATTTTTATTATACAATATTTACTAAAACCTATTGTTAAGAATTTGTTAATTTTATATTAACAATTTATGAACGTGAAGATATGACATGAAATCTTGATCTGATATTCCCCTAATCAGTCTGCCGCAGCATTCTCATCATAATTTCGTCGCCGTTTTTTTTCAGCCACTCCTTCTGTATTTTATAATCCGGAAGTATCTGAGCGACTTCCTTCCAGAATTTTTGAGAATGATTCATTTCCTTCCGATGGCAAAGCTCATGGACAACAACATAATCTAAAACCTCAGGCGGTGCCAGCATAAGCAGACAATTAAAATTCAGATTTCCCTTACCGGAACAGCTGCCCCACCTGCTTTTCTGATTTCTGATAGTGATCCTGCCATAATTCACTCCGATTATTTCTGCAAAATAAGCAACTCGTTCGGGAATAGTCTCCAGAGCTTTATCTGCGAGGGTATGTATATCTTCTGCCGTAAGCGGCTCATTCTGAGCAATTTTCCTGTTTCGTTCCTGAACGGCCTTCAGATTTTTTTCAAGCCAGTCGGACTTCCTATCAATAAATTCTTGTATTTGCTTTTTGCTCATCTGAACCGGTGCTTTCATCTCTACGCTTCCGTCAGGTTTAATATGCAGTGAAATCGTTTTTCGTCTGCTTTTTGTAATTTTAATATTTTCCATATTTTTAAACAGCCAGCACTTGTTGTAGTACTGACTGGATTCACCTCGTTTTCCACTAAGATAAATATAGTCTTTCAATTTGTGCTGTGACAATTAAACCTACCATATAAAAACATAAGTACGGCAGAAGCAATTATAACTGCATATCCGATAATGCTGTATGCGTCAGGTATCTGCTGAAAAATAATAATTCCCAGAATCGCTGCAAAAATCACCTGTGAATAATCGTAAACTGAAATTTCCTTTGCTGGCGAATAGCAGTATGCAGCGGTAATTGAAAACTGTCCGCCTGCCGCCGCAAGTCCTGCGCAAAGTAAAAATACCACCTGAATAAAACTCATCGGCTTAAATTCAAAAATTATATAAGGCAGAACAGAAATACAGGAAAATGATGAAAAAAAGAAAACTATAAACGGCCCTTTCTCTCCTTTTTGACCCAGATAGCGCACTGCCGTATATGCCGCTCCGGCAGCCATACCGCCAATAAAACCCAGCACAGCCGGCAAAAGCTCCACGCCGATAAAGGTAGGCTTTATAATAAAAAGACTTCCTATAAAAGCAGCTGCTACCAAAAGTATCTGAATAAAATTCACCCTTTCCCTGAGAAAAACAAATGAAAAAATCAAAGCAAAAAACGGAGACAGTTTATTAAGCATAGACGCATCTGATATGGGAATATGGTCTACCGCATAAAAATTGCATAATATCCCCAGTGTGCCGCATGTCGCTCTTATAATATGGAATTTCAGATTGCCTTTTTTCCAACCCAGCGGAATATGATTTTTTTTAAGTACCGCAAAAGCAAATACAAGCGCAACAAAATTCCTGAAAAAGCTTTTCTGAATGGTAGGAATATCCCCTGAAAGCCTTACAAAAACGTTCATAAGCGCAAAGCAAAAAGCCGACAGAATTATAAATATGATACCGAAATATTTTTTATTGATCTTAGCGGACATTTACTCCTTCACTGCCTTATGAAATACTTTTTTACCCTTTTTAATTATCACTTCAGAGGAAAAGTCAATTTTAGCTGTAGGGTCTGTGATTTTCTCATCGTTTATAGAAATTCCGCCCTGCTGCACAAGTCGTCTGCCCTCGCCGTTTGAAGCGGTAAGACCGGTTTTGACAAGAAGGGTAAGAATTCCGATCTTATTATCCTCAAGGTCGCTTTCGGAAATAACTGTTGACGGCATATCATCGCTGACGCCTTTTCCTGCAAACAGTGAATGAGCGGTTTCAAGAGCCTTATTTGCTTCCTCATCGCCGTGAACCAGCTTTGTAAGCTCAAATGCAAGAAGCTCTTTGGCTTTGTTAAATTCTGCGCCTTCCATATGCTTTTCCATCTCTTCAATTTCCTCAATCGGCACAAATGTCAGCATTTTAAGGCATTTTATAACGTCGTTGTCTGAAACGTTTCTCCAGTACTGGAAAAATTCATAAGGCGAGGTTTTTTCCGGATCGAGCCATACTGCGCCCTTTTCAGTTTTGCCCATTTTTTTGCCCTCTGAATTAAGCAGAAGGGTAATTGTCATAGCATAAGCGTCCTTGCCGAGTTTTTTTCTGATAAGCTCAGTACCGCCCAGCATATTTGCCCATTGGTCATCTCCTCCGAACTGCATATTACAGCCGTAATCCTTATAAAGTTTATAAAAATCATAGCTTTGCATTATCATATAGTTGAATTCAAGGAAGGTAAGACCTCTTTCCATTCTCTGCTTATAGCATTCAAATGTAAGCATTTTATTTACGCTGAAGTGCGCTCCTACCTCACGGAGCACGTCGACATAATTCAGGTCAAGAAGCCAGTCGGCGTTATTTACGACCATTGCCTTACCGTCTGAAAAGTCAATAAATCGGCTCATTTGTTTTTTGAAGCATTCAACGTTATGCTGAATAGTTTCCTTTGTCATCATTTTTCTCATATCCGTTTTGCCGGAAGGATCGCCGATCATAGCAGTACCTCCTCCCAGAAGAGCAATAGGCTTATTTCCAGCCATCTGTAATCTCTTCATAAGACAAAGCGCCATAAAATGTCCTACATGAAGCGAATCGGCAGTAGGGTCAAAGCCTATATAAAATGTTGCCTTACCCTCGTTTATAAGCTCTTTTATTTCCTCTTCATCAGTGAGCTGAGCTAACAGACCCCTTCTTTGAAGTTCCTCAAATAATGTCATTATTTTTTCACCCTTTCATAAATAATAATGTGCGGACTATATTAATTTAGTGCCGTCGTTATCTATATGGTATTCGTTCACTTGCCAGTTATTCAGACCTGCGTTATCAAGTGAAAACTTCATTTTTCCAGAAAAATATTTATTATTTTCATCTACAATTGCAATTATTGTAGGACCTGCGCCGCTTATATATGCTCCGTATGCCCCATGATTATAGGCAATATCAAAAACTTCTCTTGCATTGGGGATAAGAGCCATTCTATAAGGCTGGTGAAGCTTATCGTGTACGGCAGTCCTTAAATTTTCAAATTTTCCGGTAAGCAGCGATGAAGAAAACAATGCCGCTCTGGAAAGATTATATACTGCGTCCTTATGGGAAACCTCGGTTGGCAGACAGGCTCTTGCCTTTTCGGTTTTAAGCTCAAAATCCGGTACAATGGTAACAAATTTAAGCTTTGTATAAACCTCCTGTTTTACCCAATGCACCTTTTTACCGTCAAATACAGCCGTTACGATACCGCCCAGAAGAGCCGGCGCAGTATTATCCGGGTGACCTTCTATCTGTGCGGCAAGGTCTACAAGGTCGTCTGCAGAAAGTGGATTTCCCAGAAGAGTATTAGCCCCCACAAGTCCGGCAACTATACAGGCTGAGCTTGAACCCATACCTCTTGCCATAGGAATATTATTAGTCTGACGTATTTTAAGTCCGCTTATATTTTTGCCACAGACATTAAACAGGTCCTTGGCGGATATGTATATAAGATTGCTCTCATCTGTCGGAACATCAATATTATCAAGTGAAAGAATATCTATTTTATCACATTCTTCCATCTCCACATAGTTGTAATAAGTAAGAGCAAGACCCAATGCGTCAAAACCGGCTCCGAGATTTGCAGATGTAGCAGGAATCTGAATTTTTATCATTGTTGCTTCTCCTTCGCTTAGAACCAGTATTCATAGAGGTTCTTAATTTCAGGGCAATACCGTACAGAGCTGTACAGCGCTGCCTACAAATAAGGGACTGTTTTTAACAGTCCCTTGTATTTTATTCGCTCACATATGGTAAAAGTGCAATATATCTTGCTCTCTTGATAGCTACCGTCAACTGACGCTGATGATAAGCGCATGTACCCGTAACACGTCTTGGCAGAATCTTAGCTCTGTCTGTCATGCATTTTCTGAGTCTTGCGATATCCTTGTAATCAATTTCTTCAACTCTGTCAGCACAGAACATGCAAACTTTTTTACGTGGTCTTTTTGAACCACGGGAATTTCTTTCTCTTTCCATTACATAGCCCTCCTTTTATATAAAGTATAAAGCAAAAATTAAAACGGAACTTCTCCATCGCTGAGAATTTCTTCAAAATCGCCCAGATCGCCAAGCTGAATAGAATCCTCTGTCGGCTGAGACTGCGGCGGTATCTGCTGAGCAGGTGCATTCTGAACAGGCTGCTGGAAATTATTTCCTATTGATCCTCCGGTCGAAGCGCTTTTGCTTTCTCCGAATGAAACATTATCCGCCTGAACGTCCATAGAATAATGCTTAACACCATTTGCATCGGTATAATCATTATTTCTGAGACTGCCTTCCACAATAATCATTTTACCCTTTGAAAAGTATCTGCTTACAAATTCTGCCGTTGCTCTCCAGGCTGTAACTCTTATAAAATCAGCCTGTCTTTCACCGGTATCCTTTGATTTATAGCCTCTGTCAACAGCCACAGAAAAGCGACAGTTGGAAATACCGTTAGGCGTTTGTCTCAGTTCAGGATCGGCAGTAAGTCTGCCCATAATAATAACCTTATTAAGCATTTTTTTGAAGTCCTCCGTTTGGTTGATGTGATTACTTCACAATTATCATAGAACGCATGATGCTTTCTGTGATCTTGAAAACTCTGTCGAGCTCAGCCGGGAAATCAGGCTTTGACTCGAAAGTATAGAGTACATAGTAACCTTCAGTCTGGTAATCAATCTCATAAGCAAGCTTACGCTTACCCCATTCGTTAACGTCTTCCATTGTACCGTTTTTCTCAATAAGAGACTTGAACTTTTCAACCAGAGCCTTAACAGCCTCTTCGCCGTCCTTCATGCTGAAAACAACCATTACTTCATACTTAGCTGATAATTTTGCCATGTAAAACACCTCCTCCTGGATTTAGTCCGTCATAAAATACGGACAAGGATAACGATATATATTATACACCAT
>CAMWXM010000006.1 GCA_947178195.1 uncultured Ruminococcus sp. | reverse complement strand
TGGCAATCAATTAACATTACTTGATATTATGGGAGATGAAACAGATATAATCGAGCAGGTGGATCTGTCGATTCGTTCAGCTCAGCTTTATGGTTTTTTAGAAAAAAATCTTGATAGACGTGAATTTGATATTATTAAGTACAGGTACGGCTTGTATGGCTGTACGGCGCTGACTCAGCGTGAAGTGGCACAAAAACTCGATATTTCACGTTCATATGTATCTCGTATTGAAAAAAAGGCTCTGGAAACCCTGAAAAAAATGTATGATCAAAATCCATATTGAACATTTTCGGCGATAAACAAGGGAATGCTTGTAAAAAGTATGAATTAATATTTTGCACTGAATTTGTCTGTAAATATGTAGTCTATTGCATAAAATAAGCCATACTGTGAAATACAGTATGGCTTATTATTTATTGGTTATTATTGAAATTGACCGTCAAAGTCAGCACCTTCACCGCCGCTGACATATTCAAGTGCGTCACCGTTAAAGCCGAATATTAAAACATTCGCTACAACTCCCGGATTATTTTTAACGTTAAAGCTTACCTTTACCGTGTCCCCGGCTTTACCGCTTACGTTAGAAACCATTATCTGAGGATCGCTGTTGTCATTGAATTTATTTTCCTCTGCGTCTCCTCCTACAATTACAGCACCGTCAATACCGGTAAATTTAACGTCTTCAGCGTCCCAGTTTGGGAAGTCGAGCCAATCGAGGGTTATAGGATAAATACCATCGACTGCGTCCTCCTTGATTTTAAATTCAGCCGTAAGGTATTCGCCGTTAAATATATGGTCTTTATACTCAGAAAGATCCATCCAAGAAGCCTTCATAACCGCCTTTGTACCGGTTATTACCTGCAGACCGGTTTTCTGAGGAATATCAACATTATTGCTGCCGGTATTGCCGATTGTTACACCGTTTGGTTTATCCGGTGAAACAGTATTGCTGCCTGGACTGTTATTATTATTGTTATTGTTGTTGTTGTTAGAATTATTGTTATTATTAGCATTATTGTCGATGCTGCTATTATTATCAGCATTATTATTATCTGAATTGCTGTCATCTTCAAATTCGTCCTGTTGAACCCCTGTATCCGGGATAAAAGGCTCGATTGAAAGACTATGCTTTGTAAGCTGGTCGATTTCTTCAGAGGAAAGAGTTTCCTTAACATCGGGAATGTTGTTAGCAGCGGAAGAACCTGAGCTGCTGTCGCCCTTATCCGAGCAAGCTGAAAATGAAAGCATCATTGCAATAACTGCAGAAATTGCTATTAATTTTTTCTTTATGTGCATATTAATATACCCCTTTGCTTTTTTATGTATGCATTATAAATCATGCGACAGTTTAAATTTAAGGCAGCACGGAGCACAGTTGGTACCTTTGTGCAGTATGCTGCCTTTACATTAAACATTATACAATGAAATTGTGACAGTGTCAAGCCTTGTATGTGAAAGATTTGCGAAAATTATGCGTTAAGCATGTTATTGACCGCACTTGTAAGCGCTTTGAGGGATGAATCAATAATATCTGTAGCAATACCGACGCCTTGGCTATTATTGAAATTGACCGTCAAAGTCAGCACCTTCACCGCCGCCGACATATTCAAGTGCGTCACTGTTAAAGCCAAATCTTAAAATATTCGCCACAACGCCCGGATTATTTTTAACATTAAAGCTTACCTTTACCGTGTCCCCAGCTTTACCGCTTACGTTAGAAACCATTATCTGAGGATCGCTACTGTCATTGAATGTGTTTTCTTCTGCGTCTCCGCCTACGATTACAGCACCGTCGATACCAGTAAATTTAACGTCTGAAGCGTCCCAGTTTGAGAAGTCGAGCCAATCGAGGGTTATAGGATAAATACCATCGACTGCGTCCTCCTTGATTTTAAATTCAGCCGTAAGGTATTCGCCGTTAAATATATGGTCTTTATACTCAGAAAGATCCATCCAAGAAGCCTTCATAACCGCCTTTGTACCGGTTATTACCTGCAGACCGGTTTTCTGAGGAATATCAACATTATTGCTGCCGGTATTGCCGATTGTTACACCGTTTGGTTTATCCGGTGAAACAGTATTGCTGCCTGGACTGTTATTATTATTGTTATTGTTGTTGTTGTTAGAATTATTGTTATTATTAGCATTATTGTCGATGCTGCTATTATTATCAGCATTATTATTATCTGAATTGCTGTCATCTTCAAATTCGTCCTGTTGAACCCCTGTATCCGGGATAAAAGGCTCGATTGAAAGACTATGCTTTGTAAGCTGGTCGATTTCTTCAGAGGAAAGAGTTTCCTTAACATCGGGAATGTTGTTAGCAGCGGAAGAACCTGAGCTGCTGTCGCCCTTATCCGAGCAAGCTGAAAATGAAAGCATCATTGCAATAACTGCAGAAATTGCTATTAATTTTTTCTTTATGTGCATATTAATATACCCCTTTGCTTTTTTATGTATGCATTATAAATCATGCGACAGTTTAAATTTAAGGCAGCACGGAGCACAGTTGGTACCTTTGTGCAGTATGCTGCCTTTACATTAAACATTATACAATGAAATTGTGACAGTGTCAAGCCTTGTATGTGAAAGATTTGCGAAAATTATGCGTTAAGCATGTTATTGACCGCACTTGTAAGCGCTTTGAGCGAGGAATCAATAATATCTGTAGCAATACCGACGCCCCAGAAATTATTTCCGTTTTTGTCCTTGATGCCCACATAGGAAACAGCTTTTGAACTGGTTTTTTCTTCCATTGCATGCTCCGTATAGGTATGCAGAGTATACTCAAGATCAAGCATATTCTGAATGGTTTCGCTGACAGCGTTAAGACGTCCGTTTCCTGTGGCACTGTCGTTCATTATCTTTCCGTTATATTCAATAGTTACATTGGATTCTATTCCGCCTTCGCCAAGTTGCTTATAATGAGCTTCTTTAAGCTTGACGGGAGAGGTATTATTTATAAAATGCTCTTCAAATATATCATAAACCTCTGAGGGCTGAAGCTCTCTGTGGGCGTTATCGGATACGCCCTTTACCATATAGCCTACTGTCTCCTTCATGTTTTTGGGCATGAAGATACCAAATTGATTTTCGAGAATATAACCTATGCCGCCCTTACCCGACTGACTGTTGATTCTTATAACGTCGGCCTCGTAAACACGACCCACATCCTCTGGGTCGATAGGGAGGTACGGTACTGTCCAATGCTGACAATTCTTTTCTTTTCTCCAGTTCATGCCCTTTGCGATAGCGTCCTGATGAGAACCGCTGAACGCTGCAAATACAAGCTTTCCGCTGTATGGCTGGCGGTCGTATACTGCCATATCAGTAATTTTTTCGTATTCGGCAACTATTTCAGGGAGATTTTCAAAATTAAGCTCAGGATTGACCCCCTGAGAAAACATATTCATAGCAAGAGTTACAATATCAACATTTCCTGTTCTTTCACCGTTTCCGAAAAGAGTACCCTCGATTCGGTCAGCGCCTGCTAAAAGTCCCATTTCGCTGTCGGCAACAGCGCAGCCTCTGTCGTTATGCGGATGGAGTGAAATAATCAGGTTTTCACGGTTCAACAGATTATCGCACATATATTCAACCTGATTTGCATAAACGTGAGGCATAGAGTGCGAAACAGTAACAGGCAGATTGATTATGACCTTGTTATCGACGGTAGGCTCCCATATTTTAATTACTTCATTGCATATTTCTGCTGCAAATTCAGGCTCTGTACCGGTAAAGCTTTCGGGAGAATATTCAAATCTGTAATTACCTTCGGCATTTTGTCTGTATTTTTTGCAAAGCTCTGCGCCCATTTTTGCAATATCTATAATTTCATTTTTTTCTTTGCGGAAAACCTGTTCCCTCTGTGAAACGGAAGTGGAATTATAAAGGTGAACAATAGCATTTTTTGCACCCTTTAAAGCTTCAAATGTTTTTTTGATAATATGCTCTCTCGACTGTGTCAGCACCTGGATGGTAACGTCGTCGGGAATAAGATTTTTTTCTATAAGCGCACGGCAAAATTCATATTCGGTTTCTGAAGCGGCAGGAAATCCGACTTCGATTTCTTTAAAGCCTATTTTTACCAGATAGGTAAAAAAGTCAAGCTTTTCATCGAGGGTCATAGGGTTGATAAGCGCCTGATTGCCGTCTCTCAAGTCAACGCTGCACCATATCGGTGGATGGTCTACATAGTCCTTCTGTGCCCATCTCATAGGTGGATTTTCAACCGGAAAATACTGTCTGGTGTACTTTTCAAAATTTTTCATATCAAAACTTCCTTTCTGTATTTTGTCAGGAATGCACATTAAAAAAGCTCCACCCCTTTAATATTAAAGAGGTGAAGCGTAAACTCCACGGTACCACTCTTAATTGGCATAAATAATTTTATACCCACTCATCTGCATCTGACAATGCATTTCTCTGTAACGGGAGAACCCGTTTCAACCTACTTGCAAAACGTTCAGCGAACTGCTCAGGGAGGAGTTATGACCGTTCAGAAATACCATCTTGCACCAAACGACAGCTCTCTGTCAATTTCCTTGCGGCTTTAGTTCCCATCATTGCATTTACTAATATATATAATATAACATTTTTTTAAATTTGTCAAGTACTATTTTGAAATTTTATATAATTTATTCAGGGTTCTCAGGTTTAAGGATTATTTAATATTTTTCCTGCTATAATAAAATCACAATAAAAATCGGAGGTAGATATTATGAACAAACAAGAATTTATAGCAAAGCTTTCGGAAACTGCCGGACTCACACAAGAGGAATGCGGAAGAATAAACGATATTTTAGAGAATCATTTTATTTTTTCAAAGAAAAACCGCAGCGTTATCACTGAGGAAATATCAGCAAGCCTTTCTGTTGATATGGAACAGGCGGAATCTATTTACAATTGTGCAAAGGATATTATTAATGCTTCTGCTAAAGACTCCCTCAGACACCCGTTTCGTTCAAAGGATTGAGAATTGAAGAACGGGTAAGTGCATTAAGGAATCACTGATTAAATCACGCCTGTTGGCTTGACGGATTTTATTTTTTAAGGGCATCTCTAAAAACCTATGTCGTTTAGAGGTGCCCAATAAATTTTTGCACAAATGAGATTAAATCCTTCTTTGAATCGTTTTATAAGTGAAAGAATATTTTAAACTATTCAGGGAGGTTATTATGAATATCAAAAAAATCATTGTAACTACGGTTTTTGTTTTCACCACATTGAGTCTGACTGCCTGTCAATCTCAGAAAGAAGAGCAGTATTACGTAAAGACAAAGGACAGCGCTTATTATGACATGGGTTATAATGTTTACGAAAACGGTTTGATTTACACAATTTCCAAAACAGCAGGAACACAGGCATATTTTTTTGACTATGAAACTATGAACGGTGTGCCGTTATGCAATAAGCCGAACTGCACTCATTCTGATTTGTCATGTATATCAAATCTTTGTTCAAGAGAATTTTTTGTGCCGGTTATTTATAAGGATTACATATACTGGTTTACATCAAATTATAAAATTGTAGATTCAGATGACGGAAAATCACAGAAACCTGAAATTAAAACAAAGTGCATGAAAGCAGTGCTTGATACTGGAGCAGTTGAAACTTTCGCCGAAATAGATGATGTATTTATGAACAGCGCTATTGATTTAATAGTTGATAAGGATAAATTATATATTATAGGAAGCCGTGAAATGTATCAAGACCCTGTTGACAGAACATGGAGTAGTTTTGGACGAAGCGGTGAACAATATTTGTATTCAATTAATCTGGATTCTGCCGAGGTGCATAATTATGGCAGAATAAACGATTCACCTTATGCGGAAAACAATTGGATTCATGGTGCTTCTCTCTTTTCAGAAGTGAAGATGGAAGGCATATATAATAATAAGCTTTATATGTACTACCGCTATGTGGAAGATCCGAAGATAATAATAGATTATCTGAACACAGATTGGATAGAAAATGGCAATCCACAAAAGGATATTCCCTGGATAATTGAGAATAAATGTCTTGATCTGAAAACTGGGGAAATTACAATCAGCGACCTGCCCTATGCTTGGTGTATTGGAGAAAATCACTATGTTTACGAAGAAAATGACAAGTTCTTTATTTTAGATGAAAATGGTGAAAAGGCAGAAGCAGAAAATATGTATGAAAATGAATGGTATGATTTTAAATTTGTAAACGGCAAGCTCTGGAAGGGGTCAATAAATCAAGGCTTTGATTTCAAAACAGGCAAGGGATTTTCCTTATCTGAGAAGTATTCAAATAAAGATATTAATGTCCTGGATTACATAAACGGTAAGTATGTAATAACCTATTTTGAAAATGAAGAAATGAAATTTGAAAATGTATCTGAAGAAGAGCTGATCGGAGGAACAAAATGAATATAAAAAAATATATGATAATGTTATTGTCAGTTTTTATATTTACGGCTTTGACAGCTTGCGCAGAAAACAGCTCTGAATACCGCATATTGACTCCAGATGCAGCAGTATTCTCTGCTGAAAATAATATATACAAAAACGGCGCAGTATATTTATCTCCGACTCAGCAGGTATACTTTTTTGACTTTGAATCTATGCAGGGAGTACCTCTTTGCAACAAGCCGGATTGCACACATAAGCTTGACAACTGCTTATCGAATACCTGCGGCAATACGCCGATAATATACAATGATTATATATTTTTTTTTGAATCAGAAAATGAAATTGTAGATTCGGAGGATAAAAAATCCCAGAGCTGCCGTGTTTATTCAAAATGCAAGCGAGCTTCCATTGACACAGGCGAGATACAGACCTTTGCGGAATTTGAAGGGGTCGACCCTACGGCATGCTATAGGTATGTAATTAATGATAAAATATTATATCTTATCGGCGCATACAGCGCATATCAATGGAATGACGGAACATGGTCTTATTCTTCAAACGGCGGAAAGCAATATTTATGCAGTATTGATTTGGAAAGCGGAAAATTTAATAATTACGGACTTGTCAATGATTCGCCTTATGCTGAAAATAATATCGTCATTGAAGGCGGCAGTCGTAACAGCGTCAGTGACCAGGTTATTATAAGCGGTATATATAATAAAAAAATTTATATGTATTATCAGTGTGTTGAAAATCAGCAGGATTTAATTGATGTTCTTCATGATTCTCAGGGAGATTTGGAAAACGATGTGCCCTGGATATATGAAAACAAATGCTTTGATATTGAAACAAAGGAAATAACCGTAAGCGACCTGCCAAAAGCAGAGGATATTAATGAAAATACATATCTTTATTGGAACGATACTAAAGATACATATGCTTTATTAAATGAAAAGGAAACAGAAATTATTGTAAGCGGATTTGAAAAAATATGGCGTCCCCATATAATAAACGGCAAAATATGGAACTTCAGCGAAAAGACACATTGCTTTGACATTGACTCAGAAGCTCTGTATGAAATGATCAATAACAAATATACTGCAAATGATACCCAGATACTGGCATATTTAAAGGGAAAATATATTTTACAATATAGCAGTAACAATAGTCAGGTCTTTGAATCGGTAACAGAATCCGACCTGCTCGGAGATACAAACGGAGGAAAAAATGAGGATATTTTTATGTGAATGTAAAAAATTTATATCATTCCGTGTTTTCTGGGTAATATTTGCTTGTCTGGCAGCCGTAAACGGATATATCCAGATAGACCGCATAAACGACAAGTATTATGACCCTGAATCATACAGGACATTTTTTGAAAAAACCAAAGCTATGACCCTTGATGAAATACAGGCTTATACAGATGATTTGCTGGAAAGGAATAATAATGGAGAATATATCGAGTTTCCCATGATGCTTATTTACGATATGCATGAGCTTTCCAAGGAATGTGAAAATTATCCTGAATATTTAAAAAATATAAAAGAGCAGACGGAAAATATGTCAGCTGTTTCAATATGGGGCGACAGCGATACTTTTTCTTATCGTAATATCCGGAAAACACCTCACGCTTATGAAAGCTTATCTGCCAAACCGCTGCCCCTTGCGACTTCAATCGGTCTGGAGCACACATTTACAAGTCCTATGACCGATTTTATGGGTATATTTTTAGTGTTTATGGCGGTATGCGGAATTATCTTGAAGGATCGTGAACAGGGTATGACGCCGCTTTTGTCTGCCTTGCCTAAGGGCAGGGCCTCGCTGATTTTAAGTAAGCTTGCTGCAGCTTCGCTGTTTGCTTCTGTTATTGCCGCATTGTTGTTTGCTGAAAATCTTATTATCGGCGGAGCTTTGTATGGCATCGGCGATTTACAGCGTCCCATACAGTCGGTATTCGGCTTTTATCAGTGTAATTTAAATGTTTCATTAGGGGAATTTTTAGTACTGTTCTTTATGTTGAAAATGGCTTCTTATATGCTTTTTGCGGTAATGTTCAGCTTTATTTGTACAGTATCAAAAAATAATCTTATAATTTACAGCACTTGCGGAATAATATGCGTGACTGCATTTTTATGCTATAAATTTGTTCCGGCAAATTCAGTGCTTCAGCTGCTGCATTATTGGAATCCGGTAAAATTCACACAGACTGCTGAAATACTCAGAACATATCAGAATGTAAACCTGTTCGGTTATCCCGTATCTCTTAAAATTTCAGCGTTGCTTCTTATGGCTGCGGCGATAGCTTTTATGATTTACGGTTGTGTGTATGCTGTGGAAAGGCTTAGAAACGTACAGTACAGAGCGGTACGATTCACTGCTTTTCGCCGTAAAAAAAGTCGTATTCACAGCAGCTTTTATTATATATGTTATCGTTCACTGATACTGAATAAAGGTATTGCTTTAGCGCTGGCAGCCATATTTTCATCGGCTATGCTTTCGGCTTCATTTTCAAGGCATTACAATAATGACGATATTTATTATGAAAATTTCACAACTGAGCTGAGCGGTCGGGTTAATTCTGAAATGTTGGATTTCTTGGCTGAAAAGGAAAAGAGATATGCTCAGGTGGAAAGGGAGATAGAGCAAATTCAGTCGTTGGAAAATGCGAATATATACAAGCTGAATTTGCTTAGCAACGAATTAAATGACCGTACTGCTTTTGAGCGGTTGAAAGAACGTGTGGAGGCAATACAATCGTCGAGTGTTAAGGGCGAGATTTTTTATGATACCGGATATGAAAGAATATTCGGATATGAGGGCAGCAGTGAGAAGGTTTTTATGATTTTGTTTATGGCGCTTGTTTTGGTGCTGATCCTTTCGCCTCTTGCGTCAACAGACAGGAAAACCGATATGATCAAGGTGATATTTGCAACTAAATGCGGAAAATCCGGCTACTATAAGCAGTTGTTTTTATACAGTATTTTGTGTGGAGCTTTTGTGGGACTAATGTTTTTTCTACCCTATATGATAAATATTTTTAACGATTATGGAATGCAGGGATTTACTGCTCCTGCGCAGAGCATCAGAATGCTTTCGGGTCTGGGTATTCCTCTTTCAGTAGGTGGTTTTACAGCGCTTTTCCTTACACTTCATTCCCTCGGTGCGGCTGTTGCTGCAGCAGTAATTTCTGGTATATCGTCACTTTGCCGCAGCAGAACAGCGGCTTATATTATAAATTCTGCGCTTTTTATTGTACCGGTAATTCTGTGGCTTATGCTTATGGAAATCAATGAAAGCTTATAAGAGTCGTAACCAAATAAAATCGTCAACAATAACATTATTAATGATTGCTGACGATTTTATGATTTGGTTATGCTCTCTTTGCAAGATAAATTGCGATAGCTGCTGCATCTCTTATATTAGCAATGCCGTCGTTATTATAGTCTGCCCATTCCGGCAACTTATTCGATTCTCCCTTTGCACAGCATATGGCGATATGCGCAGCGTCACGTATATTGAAAATATTGTCTGAATTGGCGTCTCCCATTACATACTCGGCTGTAGGAAAATAAATTGACGCTTCATTATGAACGATATTATCCTGATCCTTTTCATCGATGGTTATTTTCTGCTCTGACAATTCTTCGCCCTTATAAACCGAATATTTATATTGATAACCTGAAATGTCATCGGTCTTTATCTCGTCAACATCATAAATCGTAAATTCATCTTCATAGTACTGTAAAAAATCAGAATCTCTGTACTTTGAAACGCCGATTTTTACTGTATAGCTTGCATCATCTTTTCCCTCAAGGATAAAGCGGTATTCTTTTTCATCACTGTCACAGGGAATAACCGAGTCATAATAATCATAATCTCCCTCTTCAGTGTGTTGGGTAATTAGAACCTGAACATCTCTTTCGATTTCCGCATAAACAATTACAGTTCCGCATTTATTACCGTTTATATCAAAATTTGGAGTCTGGACGCTTTCAGCTGATACGTTGATGCTTAATGTTATTGCTGCAAAAACAATTAACGATATTACTTCAAATAAAATTTTTTTCATTTTTGATTTCCTTTTTATAAATAATTTATTTTCTATAAAAAATTATACATTAAAAAAGCGTATTTGTCAATAGCATGCAACGCACACACTCATAGCTGTTAATTTTTTATTTCTCGATATATTTTTAACAAAAGGTTTAAAAACAGGTAAAAAAAATGGAGATTATAGAATATATAGTTAAAAAAATTACGATAAATATTTGTGCATAAATATTTACATAAAATATTTCCTGATTTAAAATTAGAATCAGGAGGTAGATTAATATGAAAATAAAATTTAAAATCTTTTCGGGAATCCTGTTTTTTATGACTGCCGCATGTGCTTTTCCTGCCGGAGCGGAAAATTATTACGATACGATAGATTACATAGAATGCGGTGATAATGTGGTTGTTACCGGATTTGAAGGAAAGGGGGATACTGTTTCTGTTCCAGGTACTATTAACGGAAAAAATGTTGTTGAGATAAGAGAAAATGCATTTTATAAATGTGATGGTCTTAAAAAAATCATAATCCCCCGGACTGTCAAAAAAATAGGTCATCATGCTTTTTATGAATGCAAAGCTCTTGAAAGGGTTGAAATTTACGCTGATATATCCGAGCTTAAAGAGGGCAGCTTTTACGAATGCGGCGCATTGACTGATGTGATTCTTCCTGACAGCCTGAGATTTATAGATGAATATTGTTTTTACGGCTGTGAAAATCTTGAAAATATCAGACTGCCGGAATCGTTAGAGGAAATTGGCAAATATGCTTTTGCGGAATGCGATGCTCTTTGCGATATTCAATTGCCTGAAAACCTTATGAGTATTGACAGCTTTGCGTTTTATGAATGCGATTCGCTGGAAAATATAAATATTCCCGACAGCGTTATTAATATGGAAAATTATTCTGTTGGCTATGAAGGGAAAATACCTGAGCTTAAAAAGGAATTTTTTATTTCGGGAAATGATGATTCCCTTGGGAGCTTTTACGCTGAGATAAATCAAATAAAATTCAAGAATATTAATGATAATGAACATGAATCTGAAAATAATGTTTCAGGTGTTCCGGCTGCAATTGCAATAGCTTCGGCAGCAGGGCTTATGTTTTTCAGAATACTTGAAAATATGAAGAATTTCAGAATAAAATATGAATATGAATGTTAAGGCAACACCGTACAAAGATTGATTAAAGTCTTTGTGCGGTGTTGCCTTTACTGTTAATCCCATAAGAAGTACAATGAAAATATAAAAGTTGCCATACCAATTGCCAGCGATACCAAAAATATAATAATGTAGGACTTATTTTTTCGCATTTTATAATAACTAAATGCCATCACGGCAATATAGCTTAGCAGCATCATAACACCGATTGGAATCCCAAGTTGGTCTTCTTCATAATCTTTTGAACCGGGAGAGGAATCGGGAAAGGTAAAAGCGACTCCTAACAGTCCCCACCAACTACCGAATATTCCGTGTAAAAAACCTAAAAATGCGATTATAAATTTTTTCATTAGTTTCCACATAAATTCTAATTTTTTAAGTAAAAATTAAAAATATCAGTCTACTAATATCGGATCAAAATTTTCCTTCCAAGGAAGTCCCCATTTATTAAGAGCCTCCATAAACGGATCAGGATCAAATTCCTCAACATTATAAACCCCCGGCTTTTTCCATTTGTTTGTCAGTACCATCATAGCGCCTATCATAGCCGGTACGCCTGTAGTGTAGGATACAGCCTGAGAACCCACTTCTTTATAGCATTCCTGATGGTCGCAAACATTGTAAACGTAATAATTTACAGGTTTGCCGTCCTTAAATCCTTGGTAAATACAGCCAATATTTGTCTTGCCTACCGTTCTCGGACCTAATGAGGCAGGGTCGGGGAGTACCGCCTTTAAAAATTGCAGCGGAACGATCTCTTTGCCCTCGTACATAATAGGCTCTATAGAGGTCATACCCACATTTTCAAGGCATTTCAAATGTGTAAGATAAGATTGTCCGAATGTCATAAAAAATCTGATACGCTTAATACCTTTAATGTTAATGGCAAGAGATTCAAGCTCCTCATGATGAAGAAGATACATATCCTTTTCTCCAACTTGGTCAAAATTATAAACCCTCTTGATTTCCATAGGTTCGGTTTCTACCCATTTGCCGTCCTGTATATAGCTGCCTTTAGCGGAAACCTCACGGATATTTATTTCAGGGTTAAAATTGGTCGCAAATGGGTATCCGTGGTCGCCGCCGTTGCAATCTAAAATATCGATATAATTTATCTCGTCAAAATAATGCTTTTGAGCGTAAGCAGAATAAACTCCCGTAACTCCTGGGTCAAATCCGCAGCCGAGAACGGCGGTAATACCCGCTTTTTCAAATCTTTCTTTATATGCCCACTGCCATTTGTATTCAAATTTTGCGGTATCCTCAGGCTCGTAATTTGCCGTATCGAGATAATCGGTTTTCGTTTCAAGACAAGCGTCCATAATGGTAAGGTCCTGATAGGGGAGTGCAACATTAATTACAATATCCGGCTTTTCCTTGTTGATAAGCTCCACCAGTTGAGGTACGCTGTTAGCATCGACCTGAGCCGTGGTAATTTTAGTGGCAGTCTTATTTTGCAGTTCCTCCTTAAACTTATCACATTTGGACTTAGTTCTGCTTGCAATACAAATTTCAGTAAAAACTTCGCTGTTCTGGCAGCACTTATGAATGACTACTCCGGCAACTCCACCGGCACCAATAATTAAAGCTTTTGACATTTTTTATTTTTCCTTTCATATTTAATTAATAACAATCCCAGTTGTAAATTACATCGCTGAAATCTAAATTTTTTAATTTTTCACTATTTATAAAAAAGTTGCATATTCCCGCATCGCCCCACATTATTTTTACATTATCTGCGCTTTCGTAATCACTGTCAAGCTGTAAAAGTAAAAAATCATAAGTTGTGTTTTCATCTCGTGGATCCCATTGAGTAAATTCGGGATAGCCGCCGATCTTATGTCCCCACGAATCTTCTGCATCGTCATAGTCGTCGAAGTAAACATCGATCTCGCCGTAGGAGTCGATTTTATATTCGGGGTACAGCTCGTTGAATGTTTCGGTAAACTTTCTGTCAAAACGACAGTCCGAGACTGATAATGAATTTTCAGACAGTTCAAATTCCATGCCGAATTCGCCGCTGTTAGGCATTGTATTTTTATTATCAAATTCGTTTTCTATAAATTTAGCTTTTATTTCACTTTCGGTAACGCTTAAATCCATATCCCTGTGATATATGATTTTGAAATCGTTGTGGTTTGCGTTGTCCTCAAAATTCTGACCATAGGAATCGTTATTTAATATCCAGAACTGCAACAATCCCTGCCTTGGAAATTCGTTTAACTTTATATCAGAGCAATCAATC
Organism: uncultured Ruminococcus sp.; assembly: GCA_947178195.1. Taxonomy (GTDB): domain Bacteria; phylum Bacillota; class Clostridia; order Oscillospirales; family Ruminococcaceae; genus Porcipelethomonas. The sequence goes on along the minus strand of CAMWXM010000006.1, from coordinate 17,462 downwards.
TGCGCTAAAAGACGAAGCTGCCGTCCTTTTGAATCTGTGGGAAATTCACCGTCACGAGGGATATATCCCATACCGCCGATCTTGCTTTGAAAAATAGTCGTTTTTTTGTCTGTAAGTTTAATTTTAACGCATGGTATCTTAGTTTCAGACTGAATTTTGCGGTACGCTTCTAAAGCATACTGCTCCTCCTGTTCCTTAGTCAAACCATAAGCTTCGGCTTTGGTTTCGGGTATAGCGTTATTTTTTTTATTTTTAAAAATATCAAATAAACTCATATAAAAAACTCCTTTTATGTATCGATAACGGCATAATGCAGGGTATCTGTGTCAGTATCATATATTGCAATCACAAAATTAAACGAATATCTGTCATCGTCAAGCACATGGGCGTCGTCATACATGTTTTCTTTTTCGGCTTGCTTATCCAAAAAATAATAATAGCCGTTTTTTATTTCGGGGAATATAGGCTCTTGCTTTTCTGTTTCAAAAATCGGTCCTGTTTCTTCTTCAGGGCTCCCATATATCAGAGTGTTAATATTTTCTGACAGTGGAAATGGCTTCCATAAACTGTTTTGCGATATTTCCTTTGCTGTTTTGTCGCTGTCAAAACTTATCGAGGTGTAGGTTTGTCCATCACCGTGAGGACCGCCGTGAGTATCGTTGTATGTAATCAGCGTTCCGCCGCTTGTATCTATTCCAAGAACGTCAGCTACTTCTTCTTCGGGCATATCGTATACCTGACAGCTTGTAAAGGTTAAAATTAAGCATAACGCAAAAATTGGAATTGCAATTTTTTTCATGATAAATCCTCCTATTTTAAGTTTTATAATTTAAAATATCTTTATCACTCATAATTTATTAATTCTCCCTCATATTTCTGACATTTTTAATTATTACTAAAACAACATATATCCCAACTATAATCATTGCTAATTTACCAGCCATAAAACCTAAAGTGAAGTTAATGGGAATACATAAGCCAAACCAACTTATAATTGACAGTACAATGGAAACAATAGGATATTTATGCTGTTTTACAAGAATAGTACTGAAAATTCCACATACTATTCCCACACAGAATGTTATTGCTAAACTAATTATAAATATCGAAATACCCATTATTGCTCTCCTTAAAATTCTTTAAAAATTATACCACTTTATATTTTCATATTCTTTGGGTATATGTTTAAAATAAAACAATCCTAAATTTTTAATAAATATTATGGATTTGCTTCCATACTTTTGTTTTAAAAATTTTACGAACAGTTGTTCATCATAGCAATTGTTTTTTTCCATTTATCAAATAATCTCATATTAAAGCTCATTAATTTTAAATTAGCGTGTAACTACATATCGATAGTGAGGCATATCAACACCTCTATAATGTTTTATTTGACTATCTGTAATTGTCATGCCGTTTCTAATTGCTACATTCTGAGAAGCGATATTTGTATCTCTGATGATAGAGCATACCTCTTCGCTTTTCAGTATATCAAATGCATATTTTTTACATGCTGCAGCGGCTTCTGTGGCATAGCCTTTATGCCAATATTGACGCCTGAAAAGATAGCCTATCTCTAATACTTCGCTTTCTTTCCAAGGCTGCATTGTAAGACCGCATTGTCCGATCATTTCATCAGTTTCCTTTAGTATCACCGCCCATAAACCAAAGCCCCATTTTTGATAACGGGAAATTTGTCTGTCAAGCCATTCTTGTACTTCTTTATCGCTAAATGCACCTTCATAAGCATACATTGTTTCTTCATCCTGCAATATTTTGCATAATGAATTGTAATCAGATTGATTCATTTCTCGAAAATACAATCTTTCTGTTTCAAATATCATATCTTTTGTTACCTCAAACTATGATTTTGATTTATTTTATAAACTGAAGTTTGTCAATACCTAAATAGAATATCACTATAAAAGCAATTCCATTTCATTCTCCTTTCTAATAAATCCTCGTTTGGCATATAATTTCTTTCCCTGTTCACTACTATTTAGCCATAGTTTTTTTATATGTGATTTTGAAGCATAGTTTATAATTTCATCTAAAATATAATTTGCGAATTTTTTATTTCTGAATTTTGGTGAAGTATAAATATTTAATATATAGCCTTCTAAACCATTTAAATTTTCTTCATATGGAATACGTTTAAACAAACATAGCGAACCTATTGCTGCAAGTTTATTTTCTTGCATTATTCCCCAACTAATTAAATCTTTATTTATATGTGATAGGTAATATTGCTTGGTTGCTGATTCCAACTTAGAACTATCTGTTTTTTTGTTGATTTCTTCTAATTCTATCAATAGCTCCATTCTTAATCGCCAAAATTCGTTTACTGATTGCTGGTCTAACTTCACGATATTAATGCTCATAATATATCCCTCATTTTGCTATTACTTATATAGTTTATTACGTATAAAAATAATCATTTTACGATGTGTGCTGTAATAATCGTATAACTATATGAATTTACAGTTATTTTTATATTATCAATTTCACAGTACCAATTTTTTCCCTGTTTATAAATATTACAATTGCTGTTCATAATTTTGGTTTTACAATATTCAACAGCGTTCTCGTTTTCTAATTTAAGATTTCTTTTTATTCTTTCAACACCCATTGGGGTAGTATGAATTTTATTTATATTTGATAATAATAATTCTTTGTCATTTATATTTTTTCCTGCTTTGACCTTGCATATTTTATATTTCATCGTCTAACAATTCAATTCTAAAAATATTGTTTATTTGAGCGGGATAGATTTCTAATACATCTCCATCAAAAGTAATGGATATATTATCTCCTATATCTAAATCAGATAATTCCAATTTTGTTCCCCGCCATAACATTTGAGTTTCTTCAGTAACAGAAAAAATAAATTCTGATCTGAAATTAATATCATTTACAGATAGTCCTTCAACTAAAAGTATATTGTCAGTTATATCTTTGATTTCAGCGTAAAATGTGCATTGATCTGTACTAGAATTTATAATTTGATTTGAATTTTCAATTTTATAGTATTTATTATAAGCTATTTTATATCCAACAAAAAATCCTATTACTAAAGAGATAACAGTTGTTAAAATATTCAGAATGATTTTTTTCATAAATTTGGTTCCTTTTAGTATTGTTTTTTCTCATCATGCCATTTCCCATTTTAAAAATTCTTCTATCAGATTTTCAAAATCATCTAATATTTGCTCGTCTGCTTCATAAAGCATAATATCTCCGTCTGCACTTAGCATTAATTTTTTCATTGTAAAAGCCTCTTATAAACGATTTTATTTAGAAAATGCAACATACCGCCCATAATAATAAATAACAGCAAAACATATATTATGCTAATAAATGTAGCCAAAACTGAATTCTGATGAATTATTAGATTTACGGGAAACGTAAGGATTACCATTACTTTCCACAAAATGAAAGTATATATAAAATATATCAAGGGAAAAGCGGCGGCGGTAAGTATAATTTTGTTGCTGCAATTTAACGAGTGATTGCAAAATATACACCAATAGACGAATAATAAAATTGGATTTACAATATGTATAAGTACAAATATACCGCTTAAATTTAATCTCAATAAAACAGTTGAAAAAAAGATCGCAATAATACTTGTCATACAGTCAAAATATAAAAATTTCGGCAAAGATTTATGTTTAAGGATACGATAAAAAAATGAGATCATAAAAAATATGCCAACAGTCATTCCCGAAATAAAACAGTAGTCGCTTAAATGATACAGGCTTATAATATTTCCCAAATAACCGATACTTATCGATAGAATAAATGAAATTCCAAGCAGAAATTCATATATGCTTCTAATCATTATTTTCATTACAAAGCTTCCTATTTATAAAAATAAAGCAATATCTCACGAAGCAGCTTACAAGCGAGAGCAGTAGACGCTCCGCTCTGGTCGAGCATAGGGGAGAGCTCATTTACGTCTATTCCCTTTACGTTAAGTTGAGATACTGTTTTTGTAGCGTTCATTAGCTGAGTAAAGGTAACGCCTCCAGCTTCGGGAGTGCCTGTTCCGGGGAAGCATGAGGGGTCGAGCACGTCAAGGTCAAGTGTAAAATAAACAGGAGCATCTCCGATTTTTTCTTTCAGAGTTTCAATAGTATCAAAATTAAATTTATTGGTATATACATGCTCCTTACCCCAGTAAAATTCTTCTCTGTCGCCGCTTCTGATACCAAACTGAAAGATTTTGCCGTTGCCTACTAATTCATGACATCTTCTCATAACGCAGGCATGAGACAGCTTCTGACCAAGATAATCGTCACGCAGATCGGCATGAGCGTCAAAATGAACAATATGCAGCTCGGGGTATTTTTTAACAGTTGCCCTGACAGAACCTAATGTTACCAGATGTTCTCCGCCTATCATCAGTGGCATTTTTTCATCTGATAAAATTTTAGCTGTCATATTTTCAATATCCTCAAGAGCCGCTTCGGGACTTCCGAAGCGCAGTTCTAAATCGCCTGCGTCAAAAACGTTGATATCCTCCAAATCTTTATCCTGATACGGACTATAAGTTTCTATACCGAAGCTTTCATTTCGCATAGCGGCGCTGGCAAATCTTGTGCCGGGACGATAGGAAGTGGTGCTGTCAAAGGGCGCACCGAAAATGACGATTTTACTGTTATCATATTCGCTGTCGCAGCCTATAAATGTATGAATATTGTTTTTCATTTTATTTATGTTCTCCTGATTATTTTCCTGATTCTCTTAGGCAGTCACGCACATTGTTTGGAATGGCAAAACAGCCTGTATGAAGTATGGTATTATAATATTTTGTTTTTATCCCCAGACTGTTCCACCAGTCGGCTTTCAAATCGGCTCTGGGGTCGAATTTTTTTGAGGCAAAGCCAAAAAGCCAATGACCGGAAGGATAAGTGGGGATATGAGCCTGATAAACAAGGGCGATAGGGAAAGTAGATTTTATCCTGTGGTGTGCCCGCTTCATAGAGTTTGCATAAGATGTGTAAAAGGTACTCTCATGCTGATTTACAAGTATGCCGTCATCTTTCAGAGCCTTGTAGCAGTTGCCGTAAAATTCCCTGGTAAAAAGTCCTTCTCCAACGCCGAAAGGGTCGGTGGAATCGACAATAATAAGGTCGTATTCGTTTTCCTTTCCTCTGACAAATCGAAGTCCGTCCTGATAAAAAATATGCACCCTCGGGTCGGTCAGGCGGCAGGCTGTCTGCGGCAGGTATTCACGGCATACCTCGACCACCATTTCATCTATTTCAACCATATCGATATTTTTAATGCTGCTGTATCGGGTAAGTTCCCTTACCGTACCGCCGTCTCCCGCACCTATTACAAGTACGTTTGCTATATCGGGATTTACCGCCATAGGGACATGGGTTATCATTTCATGATAGATATATTCGTCCTTTTCGGTTATCATCAGAAGTCCGTCAAGGGTAAGCATGCGTCCAAATTCCGCCGATTCAAAAATATCAATACGCTGAAATTCGCTTTGCTGACTTTTTAAATGCTTATCCACTCTTATTGAAAATTTTACGTTATCGCTATGGTTTTCCGTATACCAAAGGTCCATTTTTAAGCCTCCACAACATTAATATTCTCGATTTTTATATCCTCCGTACCAGTCATAAAGCAGCCTTTTTCTTTAGCATAATTTATATAATTTATAATTTCATCGGTTATTTTTTCGCCGGGAGCAAGAATAGGTATTCCCGGAGGATAGCACATAACAAATTCGCCGCAGACCATTCCGCAGCTTTTGTTTATGGGTACGGATTTTTTGCCGCTGTAAAAGGCTTGCTGGGGAGCGGTAACGACCTCTGGATTGATATATTCATGATCGAACATACCTGCCTTGTCTTTGGAATAAATACGCTTGATCTCAGAAAGAGAAGAAATAAGACGTTCAATTTCTAAGGCTCTGTCGCCGGCTGAAATTATCGCAAGAATATTTCCTATATCGCCAAATTCTATCTGTATACCGTATTCATCACGGAGAATGTCGTAAACTTCAATTCCTGCAAGACCGATGTCACGAGTGTGAACCGAGAGCTTTGTCTTGTCAAAATCAAAAAAAGCCTCGTTATCGCAAAGCTCATCACCAAAGGCATAGTAGCCGCCAAGCTTGTTTATTTCACTTCTTGCGTATTCGGCATATTCAACGGTTCTTTTGAAAATCGTCCTGCCGTTTAAAGCAAGATTTTTTCTGGCAATATCAAGAGAAGAAATAAGCAGGTATGAACCACTGGTGGTCTGAGTTAAATTTATTACCTGTCTTATATAATTACTGTTTATATTTTCACCGCAAAGAAGAATAGAACTTTGAGTAAGAGAACCGCCTGTTTTATGCATGCTTACGGCAGCCATATCAGCTCCTGCCGCCATTCCCGATAGGGGCATATTTTCGCCGAAATAAAAATGTGTACCGTGAGCTTCGTCCACCAATGCCAGCATATTATTTTCATGAGCAAGCTTTACTATCTTGCGAATATCTGAGCACACTCCGTAATATGTGGGATTATTTATCAAAACTGCTTTTGCATCAGGATTTTCCTTTATTGCCTTTTCCACATTTTTTATGCTCATTCCCAAAGGAATACCAAGCTTTTTATTAGTACCCGGATTTACATATACCGGTACTGCTCCGTTGACCACAAGTGCATTTATTGCGCTCCTGTGGACATTACGGGGCATAATTATTTTATCGCCTGTTTTGGTGGCAGCCATTATCATAGTTTGTACCGAACCGGTAGTGCCATTCACAATAAAAAATGCGCTTTTTGCGCCGAAGGCTTCCGCAGCAAGCTCCTGAGCTTCCTTTATAACCGAAACAGGGTGGCATAAATTATCAAGGGACTTCATGGAATTTACGTCCGCTTTTAGGCATGACTTGCCGAGAAAATCGGTCAATTCCTGATTGCCACGTCCGCCCTTGTGACCGGGAACGTCGAAGGGAACGACCCGGTTTTGAAGGTGTCCTCTCATAGCCTCAAGGACAGGTGCGTCACTTTGAGAAAAAATCATTCTGGTCTCCTAATCAGTATATATATTCATTCCGCTGAATATTTCTATCATTTCACGTCTTAAACTGTTTGTTATATCAAGTCTTTCCTTTGGGGGAAGCTCATATACATCAGTATTGAAAAGATAATTCTGGAGCTGTATCTCCTTTATCAGCATTTTTGTATGAAAAATATTAGACTGATATACATTTACATCAATAGCATCGTATCTTGTCAGTGTTTTATCGTCAATATAATCCTGGATAGATGTAATATCATGGTCTATGAAATATTTTTTGCCACACATATCTCTTGTAAATCCTCTTACCCTGTAATCAATGGTAATAATATCGGAATCGAAGCTGTCGATAAGATAATCAAGGGTGTTGAGAGGAGATATCTCGCCGCAGGTGGCAACGTCAATATCTACACGGAAGGTGCAGACGGTATTTTCGGGGTGGGATTCAGGGAAGGAATGGACAGTCACATGGCTTTTATCAAGATGTGCATGAATAGTTTCCGTCTGCATAAAGTCGGCTCCCTGATTGCAGGATTTGTCGATATTTTCGGGATTAACATGCCCTTCGGCAATAAGTACGTTTACAGAAGCTCCCTGAGGGTCGTAATCCTGTTTGGAAATATTCAACACGGTCGCTCCGATCATTTTTGTTACGTCAAGTAATATATTGGTGAGCCGCTCAGAATTATACTGTCCGTCAATATATCTTATATAATCCTCCTGTTCACGCTTGCTTTTTGCATAGCAAATATCGTAAATATTAAAGCTTAATGCTTTGGTAAGATTATTGAAACCATAAAGAGCTAATTTTTTTTCCAACCCTATCATCACGTTCCTTTCAGATACAATCTTTTTTCAGGTTTTTTATTACAACTAATTTTAGCATATTTTGATTGTAATTGCAATGAAATTTGCAAATTTTTAATAATTTTTTTCCCGATTTGTTTTTCGTGTACATTGACTGTATTTTTGCATTTGATAATTCAAATTCAAGAACCTGCCTTCTTGCGAAAACAGGTTCTAATGGGTACTCTTATATATAGCCAATAGTTTTTAACAGAAACAGCCACAAGGTAAGTGTTACAGAGCTGAACAGCGTCGTAAGCATTACCGAGCAGGAGGTAAGTACGCCCTTATGTCCCATATTTTTTGCCATTGTAAAACAGCTTCCGGTGGTGGCGCTTCCCAGCATTACAAGAATTGAGATCAATTTTTCACCTCTGAAGTCCAGCCATACGGATACCGGCAGGAAAATAGCGCAAAATAATATCAATTTAATAAACGTAATAAAAAAACTCATGGACATTCTTGATTTTGCATCTCCTATATTAAACAATGCTCCAAGAGAAATCAGCGAAAGAGGACTCGCCATATTTCCAAGATATGAAATTGACTTTGACATTATTACCGGCTGTGGGATTTTTAACAGCGACCATATGATACCGGCAGCTATTCCTAAAATTATAGGGTTTTTGGCAACGTCCTTCAGAGTCTTTAAAATTATTTTTTTCGACAATTTTTTGCTACGGTTTTCAGGTGAGGTCAGCGACAGCAGAATAACCGCAATTATATTATAAAGCGGAACTGTTCCGATTATCATTAAAGACGCCATTGTGGAATTGCCGTAAATATTATTTACAAATGCGATTCCCAATATCGCTGCACTGCTTCGGTAGGATGCCTGGATAAATTCGCCTTTTTCTGTTTTGTCTTTATTGAAAAACGACAGCGCAAAGGAAATGGTTATTGATAAAACTGTTACTATAAAACAAAAAAGTACGTATTTTGTGTCCCATATGGATATAAAATCCGCCGTGGACAAATCCATAAATAAAAGTGCCGGAAGAAGAATACGGAAAGAAAACAAATTGATTTTTTTTGAGGTCTTTTCGTCCAGAAGGTCGATTTTTCTTAATATATACCCTAAAATCATCATTATGAAAATAGGTATAGTGGCATTAAGACTAAATGATAGATCGTTTAAAAATGAACCCATAAAATATCACTCTTTTCAAATTTTAAAAAAAATTTTGATTTTTCATTTTTTTCATGAAATAAAAATATATAATTGTACTATAATATAAATGAAATAAATTTTTAAGGAGCAACAGCTATGATCAAACGTGTTTATTGTGGAAAAAAGACAAAAATTTACATTCCAAAAATTGAAAATCCTAAAATAATTACATGCTGCACTGTTTTGAATAAGCCTGAAACAGAACATACAGCCGTTATGAGTACGGGTGAAGTAATTGATACTAATGATAAACGACGCTGAACGGCGTCGTTTTGATTTTGACATTCAAATGAAAGCTTTTTGTTGCTAAATCAGGAAACTAAAAATCAGATTTACCGCAAAAGCGCATATCCAGGCTATAATGCATTGTCCGAAAGATATATATATTGCCCATTTAATGCCCAACTCTCTTTTTATCGCCGCAATAGCCGCTACGCAGGGAGTATAAAGCAGGCAGAAAACAAGCAGTGACAATGCGGAAACAGGCGTAACAGCGGCAAGGATAGCCCCTGTTGTACCGAAAAGCACGATCATGGTGGAAACTACACTTTCTTTTGCCATGAATCCGGCAATAAGAGCGGTTGAAATGCGCCAGTCTCCGAATCCCAACGGTTTGAAAATTGCTGAAACAAATCCGGCAATTGAAGCGAGCATGCTTTCCTTTGAGTCGCTGACCATTCTCAATTGTATATCAAATGTCTGTAAAAACCATATAACTATCGTTGCCAGAAAAATAACTGTAAAGGCTTTTTGTAAAAAATCCTTTGATTTTTCCCATAATAGTTGAGCAACGTTTTTGATTCCTGGCATACGATAATTGGGAAGTTCCATTACAAAGGGTACGGCGTTTCCTTTGAATTTTCCTTTTTTCATTATAAAGGCTGTGATAATTCCGATTATAATGCCGAAAATATATAACCCTATCATGACAAGCCATGAATAATCAGGAAAAAATGCTTCGGATATAAATGCGTATATGGGAAGCTTTGCAGTACAGCTCATAAACGGAGTCAGCATTATTGTCATTTTTCTGTCACGTTCCGACGGGAGAGTACGGCTTGCCATTACTCCCGGAACTGTACAGCCGAATCCGATAAGCATGGGGACTATGCTTCTGCCGGAAAGACCTATCTTTCGTAACAGCTTATCTGTTACGAAGGCTACTCTTGCCATGTATCCGGTGTCTTCTAAAAGGGAAAGGAAGAAAAACAATGTTACAATAATCGGCAAAAAGCTTAAAACGCTTCCCACACCGCTGAATATTCCGTCAATAATAAGAGAATGTATTACCGCATTGACATTCCAGTCGGTCATAGCGCTGTCCAGAATACCGGTTAGCTTGTCTATGCCGTAAGCTAATATATCCTGAAGATACGCTCCTATAACGTTGAATGTCAGAAAAAATACAAGACCGATTATACCTATAAATGCAGGGATAGCCGTATATTTTCCGGTAAGGATTTTATCTATGCGGCGGCTTCTGATGCGCTCTTTGCTTTCCTTTGGCTTTATGACAGTACGATCAACCAGCTTTTTTATAAAGGAAAACCTCATATCGGCAATTGCGGCGGCACGGTCAAGACCTCTTTCGTCCTCCATCTGGGTTATAATATGCTCTATCGTTTCTTTTTCGTTCTGGGTAAGCTTCAGAATATCCATTATGCCGGAATCGCCTTCGACGATTTTTGTTGCGGCAAATCGGAGCGGTATCTCATTAACAGCAGCGTGATCTTCAATGAGATGCATTATACTGTGCAGACAGCGGTGAACTGCGCCGTTATATTCGGTTTTGCTGCAAAAATCAGTCCTTCCGGGGCGTTCCTGATATTTTGCAACATGAATGGCATGGTCTATAAGTTCGTCGACCCCTTCGTTTTTTGCCGCAGATATGGGAACTACGGGAATCCCCAGCATTTCTTCCATTTCGTTTATCTGAACAGAGCCGCCGTTTCCTCTAACCTCGTCCATCATATTAAGAGCGAGAACTATTGGAATATCAAGCTCCATCAGCTGCATTGTCAGATATAGATTTCTTTCTATGTTCGTTGCGTCAACTATATTTATTATCCCTTTTGGCTTTTCGTCAATTATAAACTGACGGGTTATTATTTCCTCACTGCTGTAGGGTGACATTGAATAGATGCCGGGAAGGTCAGTTATTTCGGTTTTAGCATATCCTTTTATAGAACCGCTTTTTCTGTCTACTGTTACACCGGGAAAATTTCCTACATGCTGATTAGCGCCGGTAAGCTGATTGAACAAGGTCGTTTTGCCGCAGTTCTGGTTTCCGGCAAGGGCAAAGGTAAGCTTAGTTTCGTCGGGAAGGGGAGTTTCCGTGGCTTTTACATGATATTTTCCTCCTTCTCCCAATCCCGGATGATAAGCTTTTTTAGTATGTGATTTGTTTTTGCTGTTTTTATTATTGGCTTCCTCTGATGACCGGGAAGCGGGCATGATATGTATTTTTTCAGCGTCGCTTATCCTTAGGGTAAGCTCATATCCTCTTATCCGAAGCTCCATAGGATCGCCCATGGGAGCATATTTTATAAGAGTAACATTTGTTCCCGGAATAACCCCCATGTCAAGAAAATGCTGCCTTAGTGAACCGCTTCCATCAACCGAAACAACAGTGCCTGTCTGTGAAATCTCTAAATCCTTAATTGTCATTTTTATCCCTCTGTTTATAAATTTTATTTTTAGGAATATTGTTCAAATCATACTATATTATATTACAACTATTTTAATAAATTGTCAAGGGTGATAATATTTATATGATTATATAATAAAAATTTTTAGAATACGTATATCTGCATTGACATTTTTTTGTATATAGTGTATAATTTGATTATACATTAAAATATAAATTTCATAAAAAATAAGGAAGGACGAATTATGAAAAAGCTAAGTAAAAAGCTTGCCGCCCTCATAACAGCGCTTACTCTTGGAATTGCGGCAATTCCGACATTTACTATTGAAGCGGCAGGTCTTGAGGTCAGAGATCCGTTTTATAATTACGACAGCGGATATAATTATTATGAATCAGAGCATTTTCAATTCATATGGGGCAACAGCGGCGAATCATACAAGGTTGACCAGGCATTTCTTGAGGGAAATGCAAAAAATCTTGAAGCATGCTGGGATGTTTATATGAGCGATCTTAATATGGCGGCTCCGACCCAGTCAACCAATACTTCTATCCGTGACGGAAAGGAATATAAAACTAATATTTATATTTCGGGAACCGGATTATCCGGTATGACAGACGACTGGGCATATATGTCATATGACAGTGGAGGATTTGCTTATATGTTCTGCTGTGTAGATTCAATGCAGTATGATCCGCCGTCATGGGTACTTCCTCATGAATTTGGTCATGTTGTAACGGCGCATCAGCTTGGCTGGAACGACAATAAATATTCCTATGCCTGGTGGGAGGCTATGGGAAACTGGTTCAGAGAGCAGTATCTTTACAGCGACTATTCAAATGACGATACGGGACATGGTACGGATTTTTTTGAAACATACATGAAAAACCTGAATTTTACTTTCCCGTTCGGACGTGATTACTATGCGGCATGGCCGTTTTTGCAGTATCTTACCGAAAATCCTGATAATATGAATGGATATGGCTCTGATTTCGTGAAAAAAATGCTTCAGGAGGGACAAAAGGACGAATATCCGTTTGATATAGTTGATCGCCTTGCCGACGCTGATATCAAGGACACTTTGGGTAATTTTGCAAAGCATATGGCAGGACTTGATTTTAAAAGCGGCAATGCATACCGTGCAAGATTAAATGAGCTTCTTTCTCAGGGAAGCTGGAACTGGCAGCAGATCTATACAATGCTTGAACCGGTTGCGGGAAATGACAATACCTACACTGTTCCTACCGAAAGAGCGCCGCAATTTGCAGGAATGAATATCATACCTCTTGATGTCGGTTCTGCTTCGGAATATTCGGTGACTTTAAACAGACTTACGGATATAGCAGGCGCAGACTGGAGAGCCTGCATTGTTCAGCAGGCAGCTGATGGCAGCTGTACATATTCAGAACTTTTCAGCGATGGTGATACGGTAAAGATTACTTCCGAAAACGGAACAAATGCATATCTTACGGTTATTGCAACACCTGACCTTGATACTATTACCAAGGCAGGGCTGCCATATGGACCCGATTCGGAATTTGCTGAAAGCAAGGTACCATATTCAAGCAAGCAGCAATATCCCTATTCCGTAACCTTTAGTAAAGGCGTATCAATAAAGCAACGCAGTGTTGATACATCAAGCAACTGGTGGGAAACTTATGTTACTCACCCCAATGGCGGCGGACTTGTTTCGAGTAATGCGATAGTTGACAGCAGCGTATATGTAGCGCCTGATGCAAAGGTTCTGGGCAGTGCCAGAGTAACGGGAAATGCCAGAATCGAAGATCATGCAGTGGTACAGGATAATGCCTCTGTTTCTGACAATGCTGTTATAGCAGGTTATGCTATAATTGCTGAAAACGCTGTAATTACAGGAAATGCAAGGGTTGACGATTGTGCTCTTGTTATGGGGAAAGCTAATATCAGCGGAAATGCTAAAGTAATTGAAAGTGCATGTGTATATGGCGATTATACTATAAAGGATTACGGCTGTGCAAAGGGTATGGCTTTCTGCATGGCAAACGGAAGCATATCCGGACAGGGAGTCGTTGACGGAGATTATTATGATGACGGCGGAAAGACCGTGACAAAGGGTACGGCATACGGCTGGGTATCTGAGCAAAGCTATGTAAACGCACTTCCTTATGATGATAAGCTTATGTATTCCTATGATTTCAGCAATAATTATGGTAAATCATTTGCGGATAAATACAATTCCACCTATGGTACTATTAATGGAAGTGCATTGATTGAAAATGAAAGAACAGGTGCAAAAGGAGTTCTCACATTAAACGGCAAAAATCAATTTGCAAATCTTGACAGAGGCATGCTTTATACGAAAAACATTGATATTCAGCTTGCAATCCTCCCACGAGATACAAAGGGAAAACAGACAGTTTTGTATCTCGGAAATGATAACGCATGTTTTGCGTTAAATGCATATGGTGAACAGGGCACTCCTGAAGTGATTTTAAAAGATGGTTCATCTGCGTTCACATTGACCTCTGATACCGCCCTTGAACCAGGTAGATGGTCGATAATCAGGATAGTAATGGACGGTTCAACGGCACGACTTGACATTAACGGAAAAACTGCTGCAAAGGATAATTTATCTGTTACCCCTGATTCAATAGCAAGCAGTATTCTTACCTCAGACCGTACTGCTGTATACAGACTGGGAGCAGATCATAACGCTGAAAACTGCTTTAACGGTTCGGTGGATTTTCTCAGAATTTATAATGATGAAGCGGAAGCTCCTACAGAAACATACAGCGAAAAAGAAGATATAACTCAGCCTGTAAAGGTCATTATCGGCGATGTTGACTTTAACGGAAAGGTCAATGTGTTCGACTTTATTCTTGCTAAGCGTATCCTGATTTCGCAGGTGACTCCGTCTGCTGAAATCTTTACTGCTTGTGATACTGACGGCGATGGGGAAATTAAAATTAATGACGTTGTATTAATACAAAAATTCTTGACCGTTCAGATTTTAAGATTCCCTGCAAGTGTTACTGAATGAATAGTGTAATAAAATACCAGAGCGTTAAAAAAAATAAAAATTCAGGTCAAGCCTTTTCAGACATTTCAAGCCGACATTTTTTGATGTTGGCTCAGTCTGTCGAAAAAAGTCAAGCGAAAGCTTGGCTTTTTCTTTATTATACCAGAATATTTCCAGGGAAAAATGATGAACAGATAATCGTATTCCGATAAAGTTGAAAGGATTTGAATCAGAAACGGCAACTTGACATAACAATTGAAATATGATATACTATTTTTGTTATTCCAACAGCACTGTGTATGCAGCGCTGTTGGAATATTTGTACAGATTCGGACATTTGACAGGGACACTATCTAAAAGGAGAAAACATTGATTTTTGATAAATTATTTAAGAAAAATAGCAGCAAAGAAACAGCTGCTTCCGAAAACAAAACAGAAACTGGCAGAAGCACTAAAGGTGTTATCATTGGTGAGGAAACCGGTAATTCCGTTAGCGGAGATGAGCTTATACAGATGTTTGCAAAGCAGTATGCGCCTTATACTATTAAAGATTATGTTATAAAAGAACGTACTTATGATGAGATTCCGCCGCTTGACGAAAGCCGTCCGATGCTTCGCAGTATGGCACATCAGGTGGATCTGAAGCGTTCACAGGATCCTATGGTCGGTGCAAAAATCGCCTCACAGGAAATTTATATTAATATTATTAATATGCTCAAAGACGATAAAGGGGTTCATGCAGAAACGCTTCTTGCGGTTCTTGCTTCGGTGTGCGGAAGGCTCTGCGTTCAGGGTATTATGAATACACTGAGTAATATGATAAGCGGAAGTGATCCGGAAAGAAAAAAGCTTCTTTATGCAACGGCAACAATCCTGCAAATTATGATAGTTGAAACGAAAAACGGCGATACATACGTAATGGGCGACAGGATTGGAAATGAATTTTTGCTGTGCTATAGTAATGCGATTGCCCAACAGGGCGATATCCAAAAGTTGATACCGGTTGCCAGGAAAACGTCAGAGTGTGTGGGTACAGAGGATTACTGGAAAACTCCTTTTGATGATCTTGTACGGCATAGTCCTCGGGAGCTTGCAGACAGATTTACCGGAGTATTTGAAATTACATATAAAACATATTGCAGATTTCCTCAGGAGAGAATGCTCGCTGTTGCTTTCGCTGCACAGAAGGCTATTAATGAGCTTGTGGTGAATCAGCATGTGATAGATAAGGAAAAAGCGGCTTCTATTATTTCGGAATACGGCTGGAGAACTTCGCATTATTGGGGAAAGCTTTAGTGTTTTTGAAATCTGTGAAAGCATTTTCAAATGTTTAGTGAGGGAATTATGTCAAAAGAAGAAAAGCTTTCAAAAAGTAAAATGTCCATAAAAAAAGTAACTGTTGAAAACATCTGACTGAATTTTATTTTTCAATATGCGGGTGTGGTGAAATGGGCAGAAACGCAATATTTCATCTGCGTTACTACAGTAAAAATATTTTTGGAAAGTTATGTGATAAAAATTGCTTGACAGAAAATCAACAAATTGGAACGGAGCTATATTAATGAAAAAACATTGTATTATAATTCAATTAATATTGTTAATATGGTTTTTTCTTGATATGACAGGTTTATATTTGGGAGATAAGTGTTTGGTTACAAGATCGTATAGGGATGACGGCGTATTTTTTCTATTTTATTTAGCGGCTATAATTTTGTTTGTCGTAAAAGAAAAAATCGGAAAGTGGATTGTCATCGGATGGTTAGCAGTGTGGTTTGGAATGCAATTTATATGTCACGAATGGTATACTATTTTTAATGACGGATTTATGGGTACATTGGAAGGAAAAATCGAGCATTTTTCAGGAACAATGCAGTGGATACAAATAGAAGGCAAGTATGTACCTGATGTATATCATACTATTTTACACATTCTTATATTGTGTACATTAATTATCACGATTAGATATTCATTAAAGATTAAGAAGAAGCAATCATAAAATTGATATGCAGGTGCGGTGAAACTGGCAGACACGCAAGATTACGTTTGCGTTACTGCAGTGCATAAATAATAGAGGTTAAGTTATGGGAACAGATATGACTATGCTTTATGAATATAAAACCCAGTCGGGTAAGTGGTGTCCTATTAAAGAGGACACCTATCTTGAGCGTGACTATAATATGTTTTATGCGCTGATAGGTAGAATTGGTTATGGTGATCCTCTGTTTCCTCCGATATCTAAGCCCAAGGGCTTTCCTGATGATATGTCTACTGAGTGGGTTAATGATAAGGAACTGAAGTATATAATCGAATTTGAGAAAAACGGCAAAGGTTATAACTGTATTTCCTATATTACGTTAAAGGAGCTTATTGATAGCCATTTTTATAGAAAAACAAGTTTTAAAGGTTGGGTATGGGAAGATATGTATGAAGAATGGCTAAAATCAGGTCGTTCTTATAATTTCTATGCTGAACCCGTTAATATTCCTGAATATGACAGAACAGGTCTTGTTCTTCGTGATATTTATGGTTATCCTAATGTTACACTTGTTGATCGCATCATTGAACCGATGAAGCAGATGAAGCAAGAATATGACCTTGTTTCTGATAGTGATATAAGAATGATTTTTTGGTTGGGGTAGTATTGCATATTTTTTAAAATATGGTGCAAATAATGAGTGATATAATGGAATTTACAGCAGAGAAGAATTCAGAAAATGGCTTTATGATAATTTGGATTGACGGACAAATGCAAAGCATTGACGATAAAGCC
>CAMWXM010000005.1 GCA_947178195.1 uncultured Ruminococcus sp. | reverse complement strand
ATTTATAGGTGAATTTGCATATAAACATATACATAAATCAGGAAATTGCTTTTAAAAAACCGACTGCTCTGAAAGAACAGCCGGTTAATGAATTTATGAAGTATTAAATTAATTAAGTGCTTCCTCAACAGCAACTGCGCATGCAACTGTAGCGCCTACCATCGGGTTATTGCCCATACCGATAAGTCCCATCATTTCAACATGAGCCGGTACAGATGAAGAGCCTGCAAACTGAGCGTCAGAGTGCATTCTTCCGAGAGTATCGGTCATACCGTATGAAGCAGGGCCAGCAGCCATATTATCAGGATGCAGAGTACGTCCTGTACCGCCGCCTGAAGCAACTGAGAAATATTTCTTACCCTTATCAATACATTCTTTCTTATATGTACCTGCAACAGGGTGCTGGAATCTTGTAGGGTTAGTTGAGTTACCGGTAATAGAAACGTCAACGCCTTCCTTCCACATAATAGCAACGCCTTCTGTAACGTCGTTAGCGCCGTAGCAGTTTACCTTAGCTCTTAAACCATCGGAATATGCTTTTCTGAATGTTTCCTTAACTTCTCCTGTATAGTAATCCATTTCAGTTTCAACATATGTAAATCCATTGATTCTGGCAATGATCTGTGCAGCGTCCTTGCCGAGACCATTAAGAATAACTCTGAGAGGCTTTTTTCTTACCTTGTTAGCTTTTTCAGCGATACCGATAGCACCTTCAGCAGCAGCAAATGATTCATGACCTGCTAAAAATGCAAAGCATTCTGTTTCTTCTTCAAGAAGCATTTTTCCCAGATTACCGTGACCAAGACCTACCTTACGCTGGTCTGCAACTGAGCCTGGGATACAGAAAGCCTGAAGACCCTCTCCGATTGCAGCAGCTGCATCGGCAGCTCTTTTGCAGCCTTTTTTAATAGCGATAGCGCAGCCTACTGTGTAAGCCCACTTAGCGTTTTCAAAGCAGATAGGCTGAATGCTTTCAACAAGTTTATAAATATCAAGACCTTTTTCTTTGCAGATGTCAGCACACTCTTCAATTGTCTTGATGCCGTACTGTCCAAGAACTTCGAGAATCTGCTTTTCTCTTCTTTCATATGATTCAAATAAAGCCATTGTACAAATCCTCCTTATTCTTTTCTCGGGTCGATGATCTTAACTGCATCGTCAACACGTCCGTACTGACCCTGAGCCTTTTCAAAAGCCGTATTAGCGTCGTCGCCTGCCTTGATGAAATCCATCATTTTGCCAAAGTTCACAAACTTATATCCGATAATTTCATCATCTTCGTTAAGAGCAATACCTGTAACATAACCGTCTGTCATTTCGAGGTAACGAGGACCTTTTGCAAGAGTACCGTACATTGTACCAATCTGTGAACGAAGTCCTTTTCCAAGGTCTTCAAGACCTGCGCCAATAACAAGACCGCCTTCGGAGAATGCGCTCTGTGAACGACCATAAACTATCTGGAGGAAAAGCTCTCTCATAGCAGTGTTGATAGCATCGCATACAAGGTCTGTATTCAGAGCTTCAAGAATCGTTCTGCCCGGAAGAATTTCAGACGCCATAGCAGCTGAATGAGTCATACCTGAACATCCGATAGTTTCAACAAGAGCTTCCTGGATAACGCCGTCTTTAACGTTAAGTGAAAGCTTGCATGTTCCCTGCTGAGGTGCACACCAGCCAATGCCGTGTGTAAAACCTGAAATATCTTTGATTTCAGTTGCCTTTACCCACTTAGCTTCTTCCGGAATCGGAGCTGCGCCGTGAGCTACGCCCTGTTTAACAGGACACATTTTTTCTACTTCATTAGAATATATCATATTACTACTCCTTTCGCTATTAAGAAAAACCATAAAATTAATCTTAATACAGCATATAGTTTTATTATAATACATTTTTTGACTTTTATCAAGAGTTTTTTTAAAATAAATGAATTTTTTTTAAAAATCCGGCTATGATAATAAAAAAAGTGTGAATGGAGGAAAATAAAATGAATAAACAAAAATGTGCGGTAATAGGGTGCGGAGCTGTCGGAGCTACCATAGCCTTTGCTCTTACTCAGAGAAGCCTGTTTTCGGAACTTGTCCTTATCGATGCCAATAAATCCAAAGCGGAAGGAGAAGCAATGGATATAAGCCACGGTCTGCCATTTGCTCATCCTATGAAAGTATATGCAGGAGATTACAAAGATATATCAGATTGCTTTCTAATAATTATTACGGCAGGTGCGGCGCAGAAGCCTGACGAAACACGTCTTGACATTGTGAATAAAAATGTTGGTATATTTAAAAGTATAATACCGAATATCACAAAATACAACCATGACGGTATAATCCTTGTAGTTTCTAATCCGGTAGATATTTTAACTTATTGTACAATAAGGCTTTCCGGCAGAAGCGCAAACCGTGTTTTAGGTTCAGGAACAGTGCTTGATACGGCAAGACTGAAATATCGTCTGGGACAGAGTCTGTGTGTTGATAGCAGAAGCATTCACGCATTTATAATAGGGGAGCACGGCGACAGTGAGCTTGCCGTATGGAGCAGTGCAAATGTATCAGGAATAGATTTAGAAGATTTTCACGGTTTATGTGCCGGCTGTCAGGATATATCATTTCAAAAAATTTACGAAGGAGTCCGTGACAGTGCATATGAAGTAATAGACAGAAAAGGTGCGACATATTACGGTATTGCAATGGCTGTAATGAAGATAGTTCTTTCAATAATTCGAGACGAGCATTCGGTTTTGCCTGTATCATGTTATCTTGATGGACACTACGGATTGAACGACCTTTGCATAGGAGTGCCGGCAATCGTCGGAAGCTCAGGCGTTGAAAAGGTTCTTGAAATACCTTTAAGCCAAGAGGAAAACCAGAATCTTATCAATTCAGTTTCGACTCTCAAAGATGTAATTTCAAAGCTTGATATCTGATAAATGAAAAGCAGCGCCGCACAAATACTGTACATTTTGTACGTACTTTGTGTGACGCTCTATTAATAATAATATGATTTATTTTTTTGCATTTTTTTTATAAATTATAATAAGTCCTTTTAAAAGAAGCGTGTCATCAATAATAATTTTATGTTTGCAAAGAGGAATTATTATATTAGAAATACCGCCTGTTGCGATAACAGTGCATTTTTCACCAAGTTCTTTCTCGATACGTTCTATCATGCCGTCAACTGCACAAGCACTTGCATAAGTCATACCGCTTTTTATGCAGTCTATAGTATTTGTGCCGATGACTTTTGACGGAGCGTCCAGAGAGACCCTGGAAAGCTGTGATGCACGGGAAACGAGGGCATCTGAGGATACCTGAACGCCTGTTATAATAGCTCCGCCGATATAGCATTTATTACGGTCTATAACCGACATGGTAGTTGCTGTTCCCATATCTATTATGATTTGCGGAACGGGATATTCTTTGATACCTGCTGTTGCATCTACAACAAGATCACTGCCGAGCTGAGCAGGATTATCTATGCGTATAGCAAGACCTGTTTTGATTCCCGGATTTACAACTATAACATCTTGTCCTGTAAGCTTTTCAACAGCTTGCTTGAATGTATTGGTAACGGTAGGTACAACCGAAGAAATTATAGCGCCGTCAATATTTTCGATTTTTATATTATGAACCTCAAATGCCATTTTTATAGTAGCGGCATATTCAAGGGCAGTCGCCATTATATTAGTTGAAACACGTTCCATAAAAACTATATCATCAGATTTATCGAAAACGCCTATAACGATATTGGTATTTCCGATATCTATTGCAAGAATCATTAAAATACCTCCATGATCTGTTATTCAATAAGCTTTGATTTATACAATGCAGAACCCACTGCTCCCGATATGACAGGGGTGATTATCCATTCTGCAACGGCATTGAATCCTACAAACACACACATAAATAACAATATATTCTGTCCGTTTATGCGTTTCTGCATTTCTTCTGTATTTCCAAAAAACAGAACAAGAGCGGTCACAAATAAAACTGTATTTAAGAATGCGGTCAGAAAACCTGTAATAACCGACGAAGCATAGACGTTAATTTTCTTTTTAAGCAGGTTGTGTACCAGTCCTACAGCCAGACCTGTCAGCAGTCTCGGAATGAATCGTGACAGAAATGTAAAAAGTACACTATCGGTTTCTTCAAGCAGCGCTATGCCTAATGCCGAAGGAACGCCGATCCCGAAGCATTGCAGGAAGCTGAGCAATCCGAAAAAACCGCCCATTATCATACCGCCCACAGGCCCTAGTACAATAGCTGCGATCGAAACAGGAATTACATTAAGTGTAATTACCAGCGGCCCTATGGGGATAGAGCCTATCGGGGTCATTGAAAAAATAAGAATTAATGCTGCAAGCAGTCCCATAATGGTTATCTGCTTTGCTTTTGATTTTGTTTTCATAATAGAAAACCTCCTTTGTTATTATTCCTCGTGAATGAGGATATAGTACATTCGGCGAAAAGATTTTCCGTTTCAGATTGACGTAGAATTTCATATGAATATTCTCGATTTTCCAATTCTTTACAAAACGTAAATGTTTTCCTCCGTATGGTATTATATCATGTTTTATTTTTAAAATCAATAACTTATGTAATGTTTTTCAAGGATAATGCATAATATTTATGCTGTGTCATCTACGCAGCTGGGGGAGAAGGTCAAAAAATTTGTGTTTTTTGTAAAAATTGCTGGACAAATCGTCAATTATATGTTATAATGATTATCAGGTTGAATATATAATGATTTTATGCTGTTGTTCCTGTCCGCATATAAATTATAAAATTGCAGATGCGAACAGGTCTGTAACCTTTAAGTTGATCCTGTGAGGTTGACAAGGTGTGTAAATAATAACGGGTGTAATATGGATAAATTGTATGATCCGGGTATATCTGTAAATATATTTTCACGCTTATCTGCTTTATGGGACGGATAAGCGTTTTTTATTATCTTCATAGGATTCAATATCATATGAAAAAAATTCAGGGGTGATGATTTGAAAAGAAAAGCAGTTATTATGGACGAAAATAACATGAAAAGAGCTGTTGCAAGAATTACTTATGAAATTTTAGAACGTAATAAGGGTACGGATGACCTTTGCGTTATCGGGATTTTTTCAAGGGGAGTTGCGCTGGCTCAGAGAATTGCTTTGAAAATTTCCGAGCTTGAAAATGAAAACATTCCCTGTGGTGCGCTGGACATTACGGCTTACCGGGACGATAGAAAGCCTGCTGATACCGCCGATAGAACTGTTATTGATTTTGACGTTAAAAATAAAAATGTGGTTATTGTAGACGATGTGTTTTATACGGGACGCAGCACCAGAGCTGCAATAGATGCTCTTATAGAAAGAGGCAGACCTAAATCCATACAGCTTGCAGTTCTTGTTGACAGAGGGCACAGAGAGCTTCCCATAAGACCGGATTATGTGGGGAAAAATCTGCCGACTTCCCGTGAAGAAAGCGTTAAGGTTTTCGTTTCTGAAACCGATGGTTCAGACAGCGTTGCTATTTATACGGAGGATTGATAAAAATGAGTTCGCTGCTTTTGAAAAATGTCCGTGCCGTTGATAAAAATATGGACGAGTTATGCGATATTTATATTGCTGACGGTATTATAAAAGAAATCAATGAAAATATTATATGCGAATGCGATAATGAAATAGACTGTACGGGTCTTACCGCTATGCCTGCGCTTTTTGATATGCATGTGCATTTCAGAGACCCGGGACTAACTTATAAAGAAGATATAGTATCAGGCTGCAGAGCTGCTCTTGCAGGAGGTTTTACCGGCGTTGCCTGTATGCCTAATACAAAGCCGGAAGCAGATAATCCTGAAACGATACAGTATATTATCACAAAGGCAAAAGGCTTGGGAGTCAGGGTCTATCCTGTTGGCTGCATTACAAAAGGTCTTAAAGGCGAAGAGCTTTGCAATTATGCTCTTCTTAAATCCGCAGGAGCCATCGCAGTATCAGATGACGGACGTCCTGTTGAAAGCCAGACAATGCTTAGAAACGGTATAATAGCTGCCGAGGAAGCCGGACTGACCGTTATTTCTCATTGCGAGGATCTGAAAATTATCGGAAAGGGGATTATTAATAAGGGCAGGATTTCTGAACGGCTTGGAGTGGATGGTATGGACAGAAGCTCTGAGGATAGTATTACTGCAAGAGAAATTCTGACTGCTTCCGCCGCCGGCTGCCGCATTCATATCGCTCACGTAAGTACAAAGGGCAGTGTTGGTATAATAAGAAAAGCAAAAAAACAGGGAATCAGGGTGACTTGCGAAACCTGTCCGCATTATTTTATGATGACAGATGAAAAGCTTCTTTTAAAGGACGCAGATTACCGTATGAATCCGCCGCTTCGTGAAGAGGAGGACAGGCTTGCAATTATAGAAGGCATTGTTGACGGAACTATAGATTGTATAGTGACCGACCATGCGCCCCATTCAAGAGAAGAAAAATCTGATTTTCTGAAAGCTCCTAACGGTATTGTGGGACTTGAAACATCTCTTGCGGCAGCTCTCAGCGGTCTTTATCATACAAATAAAATCAGTCTTGAAAAGCTTATCGAACTTATGTCGATAAGGCCAAGGGAAATACTGGGGATTGAAACGGAAAGAATAGAAGTAGGAAGAAAGGCGAATATTGTTCTTGCTGATATTGAAAAAGAATGGACGGTCGATCCTGAAAAATTTAAATCAAAAGGCAGAAATTCCGCTTTCAAGGGTATGACTTTAAAGGGAAAACCCGTTGGAACGATATCAGACGGTGAATTAAGATATTTTGAAAAATAAAAATATAAAGGAAGTGTTATAAATATGTCGTTTGACAGACTTATTGCAAAAATTATTGAAACTAAAAATCCTACGGTGGTAGGCCTTGACCCGAAGCTTGAATATGTTCCGAATTTTATAAAGAAAAAGTGTTTTGAAAAATACGGTCAGACGCTTAAAGCTGCCGCAAAGGCTGTTTTCAAATTTAATAAAATGATAATCGATGAAATATGCGATATTGTTCCGGCTATAAAACCCCAGGCGGCGTACTATGAAATGTATGGCTATCAGGGAGTAAAAACTCTCGAAAAGACTATCCGCTATGCTCAGGCAAAAGGAATGTTTGTTATTACAGACGGAAAAAGAAACGATATCGGTGCAACGATGGAAGCTTATACGGCGGCGCATCTCGGTTCAGTAAAGGTCGGCAATTCGGAATATCAGCCTTTTGGCTCAGACGCTTTAACGGTAAACGGCTATCTCGGTACGGACGGTATTTCTCCGCTTCTTGAAGCTTGCAAGGAAAAGGACAAGGGAATTTTTGTATTGGTAAAAACTTCAAATAAATCAAGCGGTGAGCTTCAGGACAAGCTTATCGGCGATACTCCTGTTTATGCGGTTATGGGAGATATGTGCGAGAGCTGGGGCAGCGAACTGATTGGTAAATACGGTTATTCCTTGGTAGGCGCAGTTGTTGGCGCTACCTATCCCGAACAGCTTAACGAGCTTAGAAAAAGACTTCCCCATACTATATTTTTAGTGCCCGGTTACGGCGCTCAGGGCGGCGGAGCAAAGGGTATTGCTGGAGCATTTGATGAAAATGGTCTTGGAGCAATAGTTAATTCCTCAAGAGCTATAATGTGCGCCTATAAAAATGAAGAAAACTGTCCTGAAGAGGATTTTGCAAAGGCGGCAAGAAGGGAAGCTTTGAGAATGAAAGAAGATATTACATCTTATATAGAGTTTAAATAATTGAAAGGAATGATTGGATGTCAATATTTAATCAGAGTAAAAAAGCCTATCTGCTTCTTGCAAATGGAACTGTTTTTGAAGGACGCAGTTTCGGCGCAGAGGGAACGGTTATCGGAGAGGTTGTTTTTACTACAAGTCTTGTAGGCTATCAGGAAGCTCTTACCGATCCAAGCTATTATGGTCAGATAGTTACTCAGACATTTCCACTTATCGGTAATTACGGCGTAAACGATGAGGACTACGAATCGCCCAAAGCTTTCGTAAGCGGTTATATTGTAAGAGAATGGTGCAATACCCCTTCTAATTTCCGCAGTCAGGGTAATATAAACGATTTTTTAAAGCAGCAGAATGTTATTGGTATTCATTCAATAGATACCAGATGTCTTACAAGAATTATCCGTGAAGCCGGAGTTATGAACGGTATGATAACTACGGAAAATGTCTATGAGAAAAAAGATGAACTTTTAAAGCAGATAAAAGAATTTAAAATTACTGATGCTGTAAAAAATGTAACATGTCAGGAAAACAGCGTTTACGGTGATGAAAATTACAAATACAATGTCGTTCTATACGATTTCGGATATAAACGCAATATAAGAAACAAGCTCGTGAGAAGAGGCTGTAAGGTAACGGTAGTTCCGGCAGGTACTACGGCTGAGCAGATAAAAGCTCTGAATCCCGACGGTATCATGTTGTCAAACGGTCCGGGAGACCCGACTGAAAATACTGAGATAATAAAAAATTTAAATGAAATTTCAAAGCTGGGTATCCCGATTTTTGGTATCTGTTTAGGGCATCAGCTTATGGCGCTTTCTCAGGGAGCTTCTGCCCAAAAGCTTAAATACGGCCACAGAGGAGGCAATCAGCCGGTTATTGACAAGGCACTTGGCAAAACCTTTGTTACTACGCAAAATCACGGCTATGCGGTAGTAGGCGACAGCATTGACCCTGAGGTGGGGGAAGTGTCCCATATTAACGCTAATGACGGCACATGCGAGGGAGTTAAATATAAAAAAATCAATGCTTTTACCGTTCAATTCCACCCAGAGGCTCATGGAGGACCGCAGGATACTGCATATTTATTCGATGAATTTATAGATATGATAAAAAAATCAAAGGAGATGCACTGATATGCCTTTAAGACAGGATATAAAAAAAGTACTTGTAATAGGTTCAGGACCTATTGTTATCGGTCAGGCGGCTGAATTTGACTATGCCGGCACACAGGCATGCCGTGCGCTTAAACAGGAAGGGCTGGAAGTTGTGCTTATCAACTCAAACCCTGCTACTATAATGACAGACAAGGCTATGGCAGACAGAATATACATCGAGCCGCTGACACTGGACGTAGTAAAAAGAATTATTAAGATAGAGAAACCCGACAGCATATTGTCAACCCTTGGTGGACAGACTGGTCTTACCCTTTCAATGCAGCTTGCAGAAGAGGGATTTCTTGAAGAAAACAATGTAAAGCTTCTGGGAGCAAACCCGGAAACTATCCATAAAGCTGAGGACAGACAGGCTTTTAAGGATACTATGGAAAAGATCGGCGAGCCATGTATTCCTTCAAAGGTAGTTGAAACTATCGGCGACGCAGTTGATTTTGCAAAGGAAATAGGCTATCCGGTTATCGTTCGTCCTGCATTTACTCTCGGCGGTACAGGCGGCGGCATAGCATATAATGAAGAACAGCTCCGTGATATTTCCAAAAATGGACTGAGACTTTCACCAATTACTCAGGTGCTTATTGAAAAATGCATAAGCGGTTGGAAGGAGATTGAATTTGAGGTTATCCGTGACAGTAAGGGAAATGTTATTACCGTATGCTCTATGGAAAATCTTGACCCTGTGGGAATACATACTGGCGACAGTATCGTTATCGCCCCTGCCGTTACTCTTACCAATAAAGAATACCAGATGCTGAGAACCGCTTCTTTGAATATTATATCTGAGCTTAAAGTAGAAGGTGGCTGTAACTGTCAGTTTGCCCTTCACCCGGAATCCCTTGAATATGCCGTTATTGAGGTAAACCCAAGAGTTTCACGTTCCTCGGCCCTTGCTTCAAAGGCTACAGGCTATCCGATAGCTAAGGTCGCTACAAGAATTGCTATAGGTTATTCTCTTGACGAAATAATCAATCAGGTTACAGGAAAAACCTATGCCTGCTTTGAACCGGCTATTGACTATGTGGTGGTTAAGTTCCCTAAATGGGCATTTGATAAATTCGTGTATGCCAAGAGAACGCTGGGTACTCAGATGAAGGCTACAGGTGAGGTCATGGCTATCGGTACAAATTTTGAACAGGCTATGATGAAGGCGGTACGCTCCATAGAACTGGGGGTGGACACCCTTAATATGAAAAAATTTGAGAAGGTTTCTACCGAAGAGCTGCTTGAAAAGATAGCTGTTGCCGACGACGAAAGAGCATTCCAGTTATTTGAGCTTTTAAAGCGTGACATATCTGTAGACAAAATTCATGAAATAACTCTTATTGACGAATGGTTTCTAGAAAAGCTTAAAAATCTTGTGGAACTGGAAAGATGGCTTGCGGAAGGTACTCTTGATGAAGACAAATATCTGACTGCTAAAAAATTCGGCTATCTGGACAGCACTATCGAACGTATTTCAGGTCAGAAATGTCCTATGAGAAAAAGAGCCGTTTACAAAATGGTTGATACCTGTGCAGGTGAATTTAAGGCTGAAACTCCATATTTCTATTCTACCTTTGATGAAGAAAATGAGGCGAAGCAGTTTATTGAAAGAAAAAATACCGGCAAGAAAAAAATTATTGTTTTTGGTTCAGGTCCTATCAGAATCGGTCAGGGTATCGAGTTTGACTATTGCTCTGTACACTGCGTATGGTCCTTAAAGGAAGAAGGCTATGAAGCGGTTATCTGCAATAATAATCCTGAAACTGTTTCCACAGACTTTGATACCGGCGACAGACTTTATTTTGATCCACTTACAAAAGAGGACGTTGAATCTATTATCGAAACCGAACAGCCTTACGGCGTAGTTGTACAATTCGGCGGTCAGACAGCTATAAAGCTTACCCGCCATTTAGCCGACATGGGAGTTAATATTCTGGGTACTTCCGCAGACAGCATTGACGCTGCTGAGGACAGAGAAAGATTTGATGAGCTGTTGGAAAAATGCGGCATTCCGAGACCAGCCGGATTTACGGTCATGACTACCGAGGAAGCTGTTGAGGTTGCGGAAAAATTAGGCTATCCGGTTCTTCTGCGTCCGTCATACGTTTTAGGCGGTCAGAATATGATAATTGCTCACTCCGAAAAAGATGTAATAGAATATATGGGAATTATTACAAGAACAATGATCGAAAATCCTGTTCTTATTGACAAATATATGATGGGCAAAGAAGTTGAGGTAGACGCTATCTGCGATGGTACAGATTTTCTTATTCCGGGTATTATGGAGCATATCGAGCGTGCCGGAGTGCATTCGGGAGATTCTATTTCAGTTTATCCTGCACAGACACTTTCCGAAAAAATTATAAATACAATAGTAGATTATACTAAAAAGCTTGCCTTTGAGCTTAAAGTAATAGGACTTGTAAATATTCAGTATGTGGTTTATAATAACGAGGTTTATGTTATCGAGGTCAATCCACGTTCTTCCAGAACAGTGCCTTATATAAGCAAGGTAACGGGTATTCCTATGGTGGATATTGCCACTAAAATTATGTTGGGTTCTACCCTTAAGGAACAGGGCTATGAAAGCGGTCTTTATAAAAACAGCGAGTATGTTGCGGTTAAAGTACCTGTTTTCTCTTTTGAAAAGCTTCAGGATGTGGATACGATGTTAGGACCTGAAATGAAGTCTACCGGTGAATGCTTAGGTATTGCTAAAAACTTTGAGGACGCACTGTTAAAAGGACTTGTAGCTGCCGGATATGATCTTAAAAAAGAAGGCGGAGTATTGATCTCCGTAAGAGATACGGATAAGCAGGAGATTATCGCTATTGCTGATAAATTTGCGTCAATGGGATTTGAACTTTACGGTACAGGCGGTACGGCAACTACCCTTAACAAAAACATGATAGCTACAAATCAGGTTAATAAAATATCTGACGAAGCCGAGCCTAACGTGCTTTCACTTCTGGAAAGCGGAAAGATCCATTATGTTATTTCTACTTCCGAAAAAGGTCGTTTGCCGGAAAGAGATTCTGTTAAGATGCGCCGTAAATCGGTAGAGCGTTCTATTTGCAGCCTGACGGCTATAGATACGGCAAGAGCATTGGCAAATGTGCTGAAAACTAACAGAACTATCGATGACGTTGAAATGGTTGATATTACTAAAATATAATTTTATGGCAGCTATAAATTCTCAAAATGT
The DNA here is from genome assembly GCA_947178195.1 of uncultured Ruminococcus sp. Classification (GTDB taxonomy): domain Bacteria; phylum Bacillota; class Clostridia; order Oscillospirales; family Ruminococcaceae; genus Porcipelethomonas. Next base: position 19,359 of record CAMWXM010000005.1, on the reverse strand, counting down.
AATTTACAGGCGGAATCTTTATTTTCCGTCTGTATATTTATAAATAAAGCTTCAATGAAAATATAATACAGAAAGGAAAAATCATGAAGCGTTCATATAAATTTTTATGTTTAATAATAATATCTATATCCTTACTTTCTGGATGTAAATTTTTTTCGGTAGAGAAAATCGGCGTTACAGCCGACGACCCAAGAATTGAATTTGAAACCTTTGAAAAGGGATTTGCATATCTTGAAAATAATAATTATATAGCCCAAAAATCGGGATATGATGATGAGGTTATAATCGATACCCAGGAAGATTTGGAAGAATTGGAAACTAAATTGAGAGTTTCTCTTTCTAAAGATATAGATTTTGATGAATATATGCTATATGTAACCTTTAGTGGAAATTTTGGAAAAATGTCTAAACTGTCATCTTATGAAATAAAAGAAATAGCCTATAATGATAATATTTTAACAGTTATAATAGATTATGATAATTCTGAAACTATTGAAGCTGAAAATGAAGAGTGGATCTGTTTTTACAATATATCAAAAATCAAAAAAAGTGATTTTCCTTATGAATCAAGGGATTATCTCTGCATTCCTGATAAAGGAAAAGATAATTGACTTGGAGGTGATTGATTGAAAATAAGCAGAAAAATAATTATTATAGTAATTATAACCGTAATTTTAATCGTAGCCGGAGTTTCAGTAATATATTTATACAAAAACAGAAACGCTGTAACTGTTAAACCTACCGAAGAAATTTCTGCTGAAAATGCCGTATCATTTTATCAAAAGGACGAAATCTGGAAGGACGATCCGTTGGGTGATTCAAAATATCATATGGGAGATTCAGGGTGTCTAACTACTTGCATTGCTTCGGCTTTGATTATGCAGAACGCTTTTGTTGATGAGATTTCAGAAATTAATCCTAAAACGCTAAATAAATATTTTTCAGAAAATAACGTCTATGATTCCGAAGGAAATCTTCAATGGGAAGCTGCCGGAAAAACGCTTAATGTGAATTTTGTTTCAGTTGATACCGCCGATATAAATGAAAAGGAACTGGAAAAAATGCTGCAAAACAAAATTAATCCCATAGTCTGTGTAAAAAGACCCTCTTCCGGTAATTATCATTTTGTACTTTTAGTAGGAGCTGATAAAAACAGCTTTTTATGTATGGATCCTTTAGACAAAAGCGGAAATATAATTTCTTTATCAGAGTATGATGATAAAATTTATTCTGTCAGATATTGTGAACAAACAGTTGAAAATGAAATTACAGCTGTTGAAGAAATATATGAACAAACAGCCGAAAATGAAATTACAGCCGTTGAAGAAATAGTAGAAGAAGAAAAATACTATAAACTGGTTAAATCAAGCGCTTCATATTATTATGAAATTTATGATGAAAATGGTGTCACTATAGAAAAATCAAAAAAGTATCCCAAACCGCCTAAATTGTCTATGTCCAATGAACATCTTGTAAAGTGTACATATCAAACGGGTACAGGATTGTCAACTCAATGGGGATTTTACTATGACACAGAAAGAGACGTGCTTTCAAGAAAATTTATTGGAGGAATTCATGACGAATATGAAGATAAAATAATTTATGGTGGAAAAAAACTAATTGTAAGGAATATTTTTGATAAAACAGATTATTATTATGAAATTTCGACCTTTAAATATCCACTTGCTAAAACAACTGAACCATTCAGAAAAGCTGAATTTATAGATGGAGGATCAAAAATTGAGGTAACATATTTAACCGGTGAAAATTATGAAGAAGTAACTGAAATAATTGATTTGGTATAAATAGATGTTATCTATAAAGAAAGGAAATTATATGAAATATACACAGGGAAAATATTTGGTTATTGAAAAAAAAGCCATTGCGAAAGATATTTTCAGTATGAAAATTAATTGTCCAGAAATTGCTGAAAACGCCCAACCGGGACAGTTTGTTCACGTCTTGCCAACCGGCTTTACGCTCAGGCGTCCTATTTCAATTTGCGATATAGATAAGGAAAAAGGAACTATCAGAATCGTATTTATTGTAAAAGGGGAGGGGACAAAGGAAATTTCGGCTCTTAACGAAGGCAATGTTATAGATATGTTAGCGCCATTGGGTCATGGCTTTACCATAAACGAAGATTTTAAAAAAGTTATACTTGTGGGCGGAGGTATCGGAACTCCTCCTATGCTGCCTCTTGCAAAAATTTATAAGGAAAAATCAACGGTTATTTCCGGCTTCAGAAGCGCAGACGCAGTTATTTTACAGGACGATTTTAAAAATACTGGTGCTGAAACAATATTATGCACCGATGATGGTACTATGGGTATTAAGGGTTTTGTAACTCAGCCTCTTGAGGAAATTCTCAAAAGCGAAAAAATAGATGCAGTATATTCCTGCGGGCCTATGGCTATGCTTAAAAATATTGCTGCTGTCTGTGATAAATATAATACTTTCTGCGAAGTGTCTCTGGAAGAAAGAATGGGCTGCGGAATAGGAGCTTGTCTTGTCTGCGCCTGCAAAACCAATGTAAACGGCGAAGAGCATTTTGCTCATGTTTGCAAAAACGGTCCGGTATTCAATTCAAAGGAGGTTGTATGGAATGGCTGATTTGTCTGTAAATATTGCCGGAGTAGAATTTAAAAATCCGGTTATTCCTGCATCGGGAGTATTTGGCTACGGCAGAGAATACGAGGAACTGTTTTCACTTTCAAGGCTTGGCGGAATTGCTACAAAGGGTACTACTATAACCAAACGAAACGGAAATCCTGCACCGAGAATTGCGGAAACACCTTCGGGTATGCTTAATTCTGTGGGACTTCAAAACCCGGGAATAGATAAATTTCTTGAAACCGAGCTGCCGAATCTTATGAAAAAGGATACGGTCATTCTTGCGAATATAGCCGGTTCCACCGCCGAGGAATGCGTTGAAATAGCAAAAAAGCTTGACCAAACCGACGTTCACATGATAGAGCTTAACATATCCTGCCCAAATGTTAAACAGGGTGGAATGGCTTTCGGCGCAAGCTGTGACGGTGCGGCTTCCATAACAAAACAGGTGCGGAAGGCTACAAAAAAACCTCTTATTGTAAAGCTTTCACCTAATGTTACAAGTATTGCCGAAATTGCAAAATCGGTTGAAGCGGAAGGAGCTGACGCTCTTTCTCTTATAAATACCGTTCTGGGCATGAGGATAGACATAAATACCAAAAGACCGATTCTCAAAAATAATATGGGTGGATTGTCAGGTCCTGCAATATTGCCGATTGCGGTAAGAATGGTGTGGCAGACCGCAAATGCCGTAAATATCCCCATTATAGGCATGGGCGGAATTTCAAAGGCAGAGGAAGCAGTTGAAATAATGATGGCTGGAGCAAGCGCAGTACAGGTCGGAGCGGCTATATTTACAGACCCTTATGCTCCCGTAAAAATAATTGACGGTATCAATGATTACCTTGACAGGAATAATATTTCCTCCGTCAGGGATATTATCGGTACTGTTGAACCATGGTGATAAAATGAAGATAATGGCAGTAGATTTCGGGGATTCGAGAACGGGTATAGCCTGCTGCGACAAGTTGGAAATGCTGGCGTCTCCAGTATGTGTTATCAGTGAAAAGGACTTTGACGAATGCATAAAAAAAACCGCTGCGGAAGCGAAAAAAAACAATGCTGATATTATTGTGGTTGGATACCCTAAAAACATGAATAATACTCTTGGGGAACGAGCAGAGAAGTGCGTTATTTTCGCAGAAGAGCTAAAAAAGCTTACAGGTAAGACGGTTGAATTATGGGACGAAAGAAGCACTACCGTGTCCGCACACAATTACCTTAACATTACAAACACAAGAGGCAAAAAAAGAAAAGCCGTAGTTGATGCTGTTGCGGCGACTATTATACTAGAAAGCTATATGGGATTCAGAAAAAACAGTAATAAATCTGTTTCGGAAATCTGATCGGCATTCTATCAAGGAATGAATGTGCATAAAATATAAGGCTGAATATTTATTAAAAAGGAGAATGATAATATGAAAGTATTAATGATCAATGGAAGTCCTCATGAAAAGGGAAACACATATATTGCATTGCATGAAATGGAAAAAATATTTGTGGAAAACGGTGTTGAAACCGAAATAATGCATATTGGCAATCAGGCGATAAGAGGCTGTATCGCATGCGGTACATGCGCTCAGAAAGGAAAATGCGTTTTTGACGATGCCGTTAATGAAGCGGCAGTGAAATTCAAGGACAGCGACGGACTGGTGATTGGAAGTCCGGTTTATTATGCTTCTGCAAACGCCACTTTAATTGCTTTTCTTGACCGCTTGTTTTTCAGCGCAGGCTTTGATAAAACAATGAAAGTAGGAGCAAGCGTGGTCGCAGCAAGACGTGGCGGATTATCTGCAACATTTGACGAGATGAATAAGTTCTTTACTATCTGTGGTATGCCTATAGCATCAAGTCAGTACTGGAACAGCATCCACGGAAGAACTCCGGGGGAAGCTGAACAGGACGCCGAAGGCTTGCAGACTATGCGTACGCTGGCAAGAAACATGACCTTTTTAATGAAAAGTATTGCTCTTGGCAGGGAAGAATATGGTCTGCCTGAGAAAGAGTCTCCTGAGCGTACAAATTTTATAAGATAAATTGAAAAAAATAAATTGATATCGGAGGAATATAAAAATGATTAATTCACTTACATTAAAGGATTCTAAGCTATCGGTAAAAAAACAGACCATAGCTGCTGTTATTGCAGTTTTTGCTGCTGTTGCTTTGCCTCAGGTATTTCATGTAATGGGACGTTTATCTGGTCTCGGGACTTCTTTAGGAGAAGCCTTTCTGCCGATGCATCTTCCTGTATTATTGGTCGGACTTATCGCCGGACCTTATGCAGGAACGGTAGCAGGAATTTTAAGCCCCCTTATCAGCTTCGGACTTACAGGTATGCCGGGTTCGGTAATGCTTCCATTTATGATGATTGAGCTTTTCTCTTACGGATTAATAAGCGGTGTGATGCGCAATATCAAGCTTCCTTGTATAGCTAAGGTTCTTATTGCACAGATCGGCGGACGTCTTATTCGTGGAATAGCAATTTTAATTTCAATTTATGCTTTCGGAAATGAAAATTTATCAGCGCCAATTATATGGAACAGTATTATAACGGGAATTTTCGGACTTGCGCTTCAGTGGAGTCTGATACCGCTTTTAATGTATCGCCTAAACAAGGAGCAGCATTATGGCAACATCAAATGAATTTCATGATTATGTAATCGACTGCCTTTTAAGAGTGGGAGAAATCACATCAAAAAAAATGATGGGAGAGTATTGCTTATATTATAATGGAAAGCTTGTGGGAGATATATGCGATAATAGAGTGCTGTTTAAAAAAACCGCATCTTCTGAAAGGCTTCTTTGCGACTGTAAGCTTGAATATCCGTATGAGGGTTCAAAAACTCTTATGTATGTGGCAGAAGAACTGGAAAATATTGACTTGATGACAGAGCTTTTAAACGGTATGTATGAAGAATTGCCTGAGCCTAAAAAAAGAAAAAAATAATTTTCCTATTGACAAATTTTTTTATAGTGATATAATATTAAATAGAATAAAAAACTGTTTTCGGACTGCAAGGAAATGTTCTGAGCAATCGGCTTACAGGTTTAATTTCTCATGATTATTATTGTGAGTTATACTGTACCCGATTGTTCCGCAGTCGGGTATTTTTATGTGGGAAAGGATAAGCAAATGGAAAACAGGATAGCGGTTTTAGCTATAATTATAAATGAACTGGATTCATCTGAAGCGGTAAACTCTGTTTTGCATGAATACAGGGAAATAATAATTGGCAGGATGGGGATACCATACAGGGAAAGGGGCTTATCTGTTATTTCGGTAGTTGTCGATACTGATACCGACACAATAAGCGCTGTGACAGGCAAGCTTGGAAAAATAAATGGTGTTTCCGTTAAATCAGCAATTTCAAAAAATAAGTGAGGAGAAAATTTATGTTTGACAGTAAATCAAAAAAAGCGGTGGAATTTATTGACCATGATGAAATTATTAAGGTTTTAGCATATGGCAGCGAAAACAAGGATAACAGTGAAAAAGTAGATGAAATATTAAAAAAAGCTGAGACGTTATCGGGACTTGACAGATATGAGGTTTCGGTTTTGCTTCATGCATGTGAAAATGAAGAAAATAAGCAGCTTCGTGAAAAAATATTTGCTATGGCAAGAAAAATCAAGGAAGAAATATACGGCAAGCGTATTGTTATGTTTGCTCCTCTTTATGTTTCAAATTATTGCATAAACGGTTGTAAATACTGCGGTTATCACTGCGGTTCAAGTATTCGCAGAAAAAAGCTTACTCAGGAGGAAATCGCAGAAGAATGCCGTGCCATTGAGGCTATGGGTCATAAGCGTATAGCTATGGAAGCAGGAGAAGATCCTAAAAATTGCGACATTGATTATATTTTAGAATGTATGAAAACGGCATATGCCACAAAAAACGGAAACGGTGAAATAAGAAGAATCAATGTTAATATTGCGGCAACAACGGTAGAAGATTACAAAAAGCTTAAAGCTGCCGGAATAGGCACATATATACTTTTCCAGGAAACTTATCATAAGCCTACATATGAAAATCTTCACCCATCAGGACCAAAGAGCGATTATGAATATCACACTACCGCTCATGACAGGGCCATGCAGGGTGGTATTGACGACGTTGGAATCGGTGTGCTTTACGGTCTTTATGAATATAAATATGAGGTCATCGGCACAATGCTTCATGTAAAGCATCTTGAAGATACCTTTGGCGTAGGACCTCATACTATTTCGATACCACGAGTAAGATGGGCGGAGGATGTTGACCTTTCTCTTTTCCCTAATATTGTTTCCGACGAACAGTTCAAGACTATTATTGCCGTCTTAAGACTTGCTGTTCCGTACACAGGAATGATAATCTCAACAAGAGAAGAACAGAATTTCAGAGATGAAATTATTTCTTTGGGTATTTCTCAGACAAGCGGCGGTTCATGTACAGGCGTTGGCGGATACGCCCAGAGACTTGAGAAGGGTACGGACAGCAGCTGTGACGACCAGAGTACGGCTCAATTCAGAGTATCAGATGTAAGATCGGAAGCTGAAGTTTCAAAAGCGCTGCTTAAAAACGGATATATTCCAAGCTTTTGTACCGCTTGCTATCGAGAGGGCAGAACCGGCGACAGATTTATGCGCCTTGCTAAAACCGGAAATATTTCAAATTGTTGTCTTCCTAACGCTATGCTGACTCTTGCTGAATACGCTTTAGATTATGGTGATGAGGAATTTAATAAGCTTACCTTTGAAGTAATAAAAAAAGAAAGAGAAAATATCGCTCAGGATTCAGTAAAAACAAAATTTGATGAATATCTGAATTTAATAAAAGCAGGAGAGCGTGATTTCAGATTTTAAGGAGACAATATTATGATTTCTGAAATAAATCAGACACCTAAGGCATTGAGGACTCATATTGGTGTTTTCGGAGATACTAATGCAGGAAAATCTACATTTATAAACGCTGTGACCGGTCAGAATATCGCTCTGACCTCTCCAGTTGCAGGCACTACTACAGACCCGGTATTCAAGCCTATGGAGCTGCTGCCTGTCGGACCGGTAGTGTTTATAGATACGGCAGGTCTTGACGATAAAAGCGAGCTGGGCTGTATTCGCGTAGAAAAATCGCTGGAACAGCTTAATATATGCGATGCCGCAATTATAATAGTAAATCCGCAAAATTATAATGAAAAGCGGACAGGGGAGTATATAAAGCTTATTTCTGATAAAAAAATCCCTTTTATGATTGTTGTAAACCAGTTAAATGGTGAAAAATCTGATATTAAATTTGAAAAAATAAAAACAGTTTATGCTGATTTGCATAACAAAGAAGAAGCAGAAAAAATAAAGCAATCAATTATTTCTATTTTTGACAAGCCGGAAAGCGAACCGGTTCTGACTGCTGATCTGGTAAAAGCAGGGGAGACGGTTTTGCTTGTTATGCCTCAGGATATTCAAGCTCCGAAGGGGCGGCTTATTCTGCCGCAGGTACAGACCATAAGGGATCTTCTTGATAATAAATGTATTGTAATTTCTGTAACGCCTGAAAATCTTCAGTCAGCGCTTTCAAATTTAAAAAATCCCCCCGGACTTGTAATAACAGATTCTCAGATTTTTAAGCAGGTCGATGAAATTATTCCTAAAAGCATGAGGCTTACGTCATTTTCGGTTCTTATGGCAAAAATAAAAGGAAATGTTGATGAATTTATAAACGCTGCAAAAGTTATTGATACCCTAAGAGATGGAGACAAAGTTCTGATACTTGAAAGCTGCGCCCACCATGCTCTCGATGACGATATTGCAAGAATTAAAATTCCAAAACTTTTGAAAAAATATACTGAAAAAAATATTCAGATAGATAATTTTTCAGGGCAGGATATAAATATAGATTTATCGGAGTATAAGCTTGCAATTCATTGCGGAGGGTGTATGATAAATCGTAAAGCAATGCTTAGCAAGCAAAGAATTTTTGCTGAAAATGGTATTCCTCTTACAAATTTCGGAATATGTATCGCTTATATTAACGGTATTCTTGAAAGAGTGTGTTACTAAAGCATCAACACTGCGCAAAGCTATTAATGCTTTGCGCAGTGTTGATTTTTTATATGTTGTTTTGCATTTTTGCAGCGGTAAGAGTATTCTGCATAAGCATAGCGATGGTCATAGGTCCGACTCCGCCAGGAACAGGAGTTATAAAGGAAACTTTTTTCTCAACGTTTTCAAAATCAACATCCCCGCAAAGCTTTCCGTTTTCAAGCCTGTTCATACCTACGTCTATTACAACTGCGCCGTCCTTTACCATGTCCGCAGTTACAAAATTAGCTTTTCCTACGGCAGCAACAAGTATATCTGCATTCCGGCATATTTCAGCGAGATTCTGAGTTTTGGAATGGCATATGGTAACTGTTCCGCTTCTGTGCAGCAGCAGCATTGCCATAGGTTTTCCTACAATATTGCTTCTTCCTATCACAACGCAGTTTTTACCTGAGATTTCCGTACCTGTACTGTCGATAAGCTCCATGACTCCGGCAGGAGTACAGGGCAAAAATGAGAATTCGCCTATCATTATTTTTCCTACGTTAAATGGGTGGAATGCGTCCACGTCCTTTTCTGCCGATATTGCATTGATAACGGCATTTTCATTAATATGCTTTGGAAGAGGAAGCTGGCACAAAATACCGTTTACCTCGGAATCGTTATTGAGCTTATTTACCAGTTCAAGCAGCTCTTCCTGTTTAGTTTCCTTTGGCATTGCATATTCAAATGATTTAAAACCAACCTCGGCGCAGGCTTTTTTCTTGGAATTTACATATACTCTCGAAGCCGGGTCATCGCCTACAATTATAACTGCAAGTCCCGGAGTAACGCCTTTTTCGCTGATTATTTTTTCAGTTTCGGTTTTAACTCTCTGCTTTACTGCTGCCGATACTTCTTTACCGTTAATTAATTTTGCCATTATTTATTCTCCTTTTTATTAATGTCAGAATTTTCCGATTTATTGATCCTGCGTTCTCTTTTTTCTTCCGATTCTTTTATAAGCTGTTTTGATTCTTCCGTATTAACATAAAGCTGATAATCTGTACCCATTCTTTTTACTTTAAATCCTATAACCAGCTGTAAAATAACCGAACCGATAAAGCATATTGCCGCAAGAACCTGAGATACTCTCAACGAACCTATCATAAGACTGTCTGTTCTAAGTCCTTCTATAAAAAATCTTCCCAGACCGTACCATGCAAGGTAGATAAGAAAAATCTGACCGTCAAATTTTCTTATTTTTTTCGCAAATATTGCCAAAAGAACGAATCCAACAAGACACCATACCGATTCGTATAAAAAGCATGGGTGAACCGGCTGAGAAACAGCCATAACTTCTCCTGAAGCAAGAGTTGCGCTACTGCCGTGATTCATTATCCATTGCTGGATGCTTCCGCTGCTCATTCCGAAAAGAGTATCGGTATTGCAGCCGAAAGCCTCCTGATTTGTAAAATTACCCCAGCGTCCGATACCTTGACCCAGCAACAAGCCGATTCCCACAATATCAAAAAGTGGAAGAAGCCTTAGCTTTTTTATTTTTGCTATAAGTCCTCCCACAGCTAACGCTCCGATTATACCGCCGTATATGGCAAGACCGCCATTTCGTATATTAAAAATTGAAAGTAGATTATCAGAATAGCTGTCCCAACTCATAATAACATAATATAATCTTGCGCCTACAAGTCCGCCCAAAATGCCTCCGATAATCGCATCTATAGCACGATCGGGATCAACACCGTATTTTTTCATCTGTGTAAATCCGTATATCATAGCAAGCAGCATTCCTAATGTTATAAAAAGACCATACCATTTTATTTCAAGTCCTAAAACTGTAAAAGCTGTGTCGTTTATATGAAAATCAAGTCCGAGCTTTGGAAATACGACCTGATCTTTTTCCAGTACTCCAAGTGATGTCATATTTTTCTCCTATCCTATTTTTTATTCGATAACCGAAAGAGTAAGATTTTTCGTATCAAATCTTTCAATAATCGTTTTTTGTACATCATCATATGTCATTTCGGAAAGTACCTTGATCTGGTCGTAAGGCTCTACACCAGACATAAATGCTGAAATAAGATTTGAAGCAACCGCTTCAACGTTATTGCTTTCCATTATCAATCCGCCGTAGGTGGATTTTTTTATGCTGTTATAAAGCTCTTTATCAATTCCATGAGCCTTGATGCCCTCTATCTCGTCGATAAGATACGAAAGCACCTTTTTCGGGTCGTTTGATTCTCCGCTGAAAATCAAAGCAAAAAATCCGTCACCCTCAAATACCTCAAATCCGAAGGTAGAATTTATAAGCTTTTCATCAATAAGCTTTTTGTAAAGCGGCGCTGACGGGTCAGAGATAGCATTGCCCGCAACATAGCATTCCATATCCGCTTTAAGACGGTCATATCCTGAAAGCGGAGCGCATTTAATACCGATATTAAAGATAGGCATACCAACAGGAAGATGCTCATAAACTTCGCTTTTTACTATTTCATATGGTTCATGGGGGAATACTGTTTCAAGCTCGATATTTTCGCATGATTTAAGCAATTCGTCAGCCACTTCAAGGACGTCGGCTGTTTTAACATTTCCGGCAATAACGAGTACCATATTATGAAGATTATAAAATGTGTTATAGCATTTATATAACAGTTCCGCATCTATTTTAGCGATGCTTTCGACTGTGCCGGCAATATCTATTGCTACCGGGTGATTGTGATACATCCCCTGAAGCATATTGAACAGCACCTTCCAGCCGGGATTATCATTACACATTTTTATCTCCTGTCCGATAATACCCTGTTCCTTGTCCACAGTTTCCTGAGTAAAATAAGGATTCTGAACAAATCCCAGAAGTATTTTCAACGATTCCAGATAATTTTCCGAACAGCTGAAAAGATAGCAGGTCCTGTCAAAGGAGGTATAAGCATTTGCATTTGCACCGGTCTTGGCATATAAAGCGAATGCATCGCAATCCTCGTTTTCAAAAAGCTTGTGTTCCAAAAAATGAGCAATTCCCTCAGGTACGGTCGTATAATCCTTATCTTTTCCTGTTTTGAACATGGTATTGATAGAGCCGTATTTTGTTCCGAAAAGGGCCTCAGTAGTACTGAATCCGTTCATTTCGCATATATAAATTTTAAGTCCTGAGGAATGTTTAATAAAATTGCATTTATCTCCTGTTTGAGAACAATATATTTCTTGAATTTCCATAATTATTATTCTCCTTTCATAACGTATACGGTATCCAGCTTTATGGATTCTGCCGCCTTAATAATACGTTCTTTTGTGATTTCATTGTATTTTTCAAGAGCCTGCGCAGGAGTAATAATTTCATTCTGAACAAAACAGCTGTAATACCAGTTTACATATGACATAGGAGTATCTCCGATGCCTTTAAGGGAATTTTCAATACTCAGAAGAGAATTTTTTATATCTTCATCGCTGAAATTGCCCTTTTTTATTTCTTCCAGCTGATTTAAAATTTCCTGTTCGGCTTTCTTGATATTTTCTTCTTCCACCCCACAATCAACAAATAGTGTGCCTTTCAGCATACTGTAATTGGAGGCACAGTAATAGCAAAGACTGAGTTTTTCTCTTACATTTAAAAACAGCTTTGAAAAAGGAGTTCCGCCGAAAATAGTGTTCATCAGCTTCATTGCGTGTCGGTCGGTACAGTCAGTTTTAAATGCCATAACCATTTTGCATTGATTTACGTCAAGTTTTTCTTCAAAACGGTATACATTCTGTTTTAACGGACTGAAATTTATAAATTTATTTTCTTTGACTTTTCTGTCAAGCTTTGAAAAAGCATCGCTTATTTTTTTCTCGATAGTGTCGTTTTCTTCTGAACCGACAAAATATATTTCGATCTGTGCGTCGGAAAGCAATCTTTTATATGAAGCAAATGCCTGGGCAGAGGTAAGATTTTCAGCGGTTTCCTTTGTACCGAAATGTGAATTTCCACTGTTTTCGCCGGCAAAGGCTTTTTTCTGATTCTGTAAAACCGCATAGCCTCTTTTGTTGTTTATTTCAGCTTCGATGGAATCCAACAGATCTTTTTTCCTGAAATCAAAGGGTTCTTTGGCAAATTCATTATTCTGTGCATTTGGCGAAAAGATGCAGTCAAGTAAAATTGAAAGGGTTTCTCCGCTTATATCTTCTCCCTCAAGAGCGTATCTATTATTGATAGAGGAAACACCTACAGTAAGCTTCTGATAATCTCCCTGCTTTACGACATCAACGCTTATTGAAGCTCCGTAAAGCGAATTGAGCTTTGCAGTAATTTCGCTTATATTTTTATACTTTGCATTTGAAGAACTCATAATGCCGACTGCAAGAGCGTTTGCTCCGGCTGTTTCTTCAAGCAAATCGGTCAAAAATGTGATTTGAATTCTGTTTGTTTTGAATTTCGGGTCGATGATAGTTGAATATCCGACTCCGTCGGCAATTATTTTTCTAAGGTAATTAGCCATTTTTTATTCTCCTTTTTTAGAATCTGTCTTTCTCAGCGAGATTTGCCGAGAAAGACATTTTATATATTATACCATATTTTGTATCATAATTCCAGTAAATTTTATAAATTTCACAAAAATTTTATCCTTACGTTTGCATATACTATTATTTCTCAAAAAACCTTTATTTCCGTTTTTTTATAAAAAGAATATATCAATGCTGATGCAATCGGTTTTGGCTGTATTTTTTCAAGAGCCTTTTTATATAAAAGAAGCTGCTGTTTATATTTTTTTGCAAGTACTGCAGGATTTTCTACCTTATCCGTCTTATAGTCAACCAGTATGACAGAATCTTCGTTTTCGATGACCATATCCATAATACCGTTGAGCATTCCGTCTGTTCCTTCATATAATGTGCCAAAATCATCTTCCAATTCAAGATCATCAATAGAAATAAGAAATTTTCTTTCACGAGTAATATTAACAGAATTTTTTATCATTTTGTAAATACCCGACTGCAAAAATGCGTCTATATCTTCTTGTTTTACGGCTTTGCTTTGTTTCGGCGTAATATGTCCGTATTTCACAAGTCGTTCTTTTTCAACGTCAAAGCTTTCTTCAAGTTTTTTAAAATCGGCAAATTGTAAAAAGCAATGAACGGCAGTACCCTTTTCAGCAGCCGACATTTCATCATTATCGGCAAATTTGGGACGTTTCAGGATAAGCGGCTGGGATTCGTCATGCTTGGAAATATCAGAAACCGAAAGCTTGGAATTAATATTTGAAAGTGATATATCATATTTATAACCGAACATATCATGAAGGTTACTGATAACAGTATGGTCATATATCATATCCGATTTGCTAATAGCATCTGATATTTCTTCTGTTTTTTCTTCCGGAGAAACTATTTCAAAGCTTAATGGAAAATCATCTTTGTTTACATAAGTTTCATACAATTTAAAAATTTCTCTTAAATAAGCCGCTTTTCTTTGGGAGATCAGAGTCATTAATATCCATTGGCTCATAGAAGTCACAGAGCCGGCTAAAGCAGGCATGATACCCTTGTTTTTGTAAATGTTACGGTTATATTCACGGGCTTTGCCAGCAGTTTTTTCCGATATATCTAAAGTCAGAAAAAGGCGTTCCTTGGCTCTGGTCATAGCCACATACATTATGCGCATTTCTTCGCCCAGCATTTTATTTTTATTGTATTGATTTATGGTTTCATAGGCAATAGTTTTAAAACGTTCAAATTTTTCCTTATTCTGTAGCCTGAAACCGATCCCCATATCCGAAGAAAACTGATATGCCTTTTTCTGGTCGAGAGTGCTGAATTCCGTATCAGTTTCAGCAAGAAATACAAACGGAAATTCCAGACCCTTTGATTTATGCATTGTGGTTATTGTTACCGCATTGCGTATTGAAGAAGCGGAGCTGCCACTCTGGAAATCGCCTTTTGTTTCGATGATTCTGTCAATATATTTTATAAATCCGCTTATTCCGCCTCCGAGACCCGATTCAAATTTATTCGCATATTCTAAAAGCATACGGAGATTTGCTTTTTTTCTGTCTGAATCCTTATAAATCTGTATAACCGATGTAAAATCTGTGCTGTCATAAATATTCTGAATAATTTCAGTAAGAGTATTAAAGGATGCAAAAAGTCTTAGTTCACAGATAATATTGTAAAGCTGCAGTGATTTTTTAAACAAAAGATTGTTTTCATCAAAAATTGCTTTTTCAGTACCTTTTCCTATTACCGCACACAAATTTGAATAAAGCTTCGCATTTTTATCTATAAGGCGAATCTCTGCAATTTCATCTGCGCTGAATGTGAACATAGGAGACATCATGACTGACGCCAACGGAATATCCAACATAGGATTATCCATAACTCTCAGAAGGTTTAAAAGAACAGATATTTCTCTTGAATCAAGGTATCCCGAAACATCTTCGCAATTGACCTCAAGACCATATTTTCTGAGCGATTCCGCATAAACTCCGTTCATACGCTTGTTTCTTAAAAGTATGCAGAAATCCTTCATTTCACAAGGTCTTGATGAATTTCCGTTATCAATGCTTACAGGGATTTTTTCGCTTATCATACTGCTTATTTTAGCGGCAATACACATAGCTTCGCCGTTTTCTTCACATTCTGATTTATTTAAAAGCATAATATGGGTATCACGTTGACCGCTGCAAAACTGTGCTCCGTTTATTAAATATTCTTTTTTGTTGTAATCTATATCGCCTGCTTTTTTGGACATTATATTTTTGAATACGTAATTTACAAAATCAATGACTTGCGGAGAGCTTCTGAAATTGCGGTTAAGCTTTATAGACGCGTTATAACTTTCGCCTTCCTTATACGGAACAAAGGTTTGTTCAACATTAATAAAATTATCAGGATTTGCTTGTCTGAAACGATAGATGGACTGTTTTACATCTCCCACAAAAAACAGATTGCTTCCATATTTATATGGACTGCCGTTTTTTGAAAGAAGCCTGAATATCATATCCTGACGGTCATTGGAATCCTGAAATTCATCGACCATTATGATCTCATAATTTCCTGAAATTTCATCGCCTGATTTAGTTTTAACAATAGTACCGTTTTCGTCAATATCTCCAAGGAGCTTCAGTACGATTTGTTCAGCGTCATCAAAACCGATAGCGTTTTTTCGGATTTTCATTTCATACAGCCGTTTGTCATACTCGATTATTATTTCCGACAAGACTGACATAATTTTTTTATGCCTTTTAAGATCGTCTGCTGAATATATATATAGTGATTTTAAGTCTGAAACAGATTTAAAAACTTTTTTACTCTTTTCCCTCAGGTCTTTTATATATTCTCTTTCTTCAGGATAAATCACATCTTTTTTAGCAGAAGGGAAATTTTTAAATTTAACGCCGGAGATATAATCAAACATTTTGTTATAATCCTGATTTGAAAAATATTCTTCTGCCTTAACAAGTATAGACATATCATCGTCTATAGTTTCAGAAACCTTGATTTCATCTGCTTGCTGTGCCAGACTTATCATATTTTCAATTATTTCACGGCAATTCAGAAGTCTTTTTTTAATATCATCTATTAAAAAATCAATATATAAATTACTGTCATATTTATCTTCAAGATTTTTAATCCAGTTTTCATAAAAGGGGATAGAGGTAATATTATTATGAAGCTCTGTAATAAGATTTAAAAGCGGTCCGTCATTATTTCCGCAGAAATTATCGCATAAAAGCTTCATTTCATCAGGAGAGCTTTCATAAAGCTCTTCAATAAGCTTATGCAAAACCGTATCCGAATAAACATTTTCTTCAGGAGTATCCAGTATTCTAAAATCAGCCGAAAGTGAAATTTTGGTGATGTTATCTCTTATCAGATTAAAGCAGAAGGAATGGATCGTGGAAATGGAAGCCATTCCAAGCATTGCCTGTTGTCTTGAAAGCCAGCGGTCGCCGGGATTTTTTTCAAGCTGTTTTATAAGAGCTGTCGAAAGCCGCTGCTTCATTTCTGATGCAGCAGCATTTGTAAATGTCACTATTACCATTTTTTCTACCGGAATCTGATTTTCCTTGTCTGAAATTATTTTAATAAGCCTTTCTACAAGAACCGATGTTTTACCGCTTCCGGCAGCGGCGGATACTATTATAGAGCGGTTTCTTGCATTTATAGCGTCAAGCTGCTGTTGTGTCCATCCCATTTTTTACACCTCAGAATTTATATGATACTATTTTAAAGCAACACCGTACAATTATGTGCGGTGTTGCCTTATATAAAAATTTGATTTTTTAATACCTTGACGCAAGATACATTGCAATTGCCGCAGCGTCTCTTATATTGCAAACTCCGTCACCATTATAGTCAGCCCATATTGGTATTTTGTCATACTGTCCCTTTGCACACAATATAGCAATTGCCGCAGCGTCTCTGATATTAAACTGCTGGTCGTTGTTTGCGTCGCCAATCACAGGTTTTTCATCGGTCAATACATATTTCATGTCCGTTTCAACAGCGTAATTATGTGCGACTGAATTCTCACGGCAATAAATTATTACATAGACACAGAAATAAAATGCATAATCCATATTTTTCACATTGTCCCATATAACTATATTTTTTAAACTATTACAACCGGTGAACGCCATGGGTCCTATCGTAGTTAAGCTATCAGGCAAACTTATGTTCGTTAAATTGTAGCATGCGTAAAATGCATTATCGCCTATTAAAGTTACATTGTCTGGTATTTTTATATTCGTTAATCCATTACATCCGGCAAACGCACTGCTTCCTATTAAAGTTACACTTTCAGGTATATTTATACTTTTTAAGCTGCTGCAGCCGGAAAACATAGAGTTGCCTATTGATGTTATACCCTCCGGTAGTTTTATACTCTTTAATAAAGTGCAGCCGTAAAATGCATTATCGCCTATTGAAGTTACACTGTTCGGTATTATTATACTTTTTAATTCACGGCAGTCGGAAAACGCACCTTCCCCTATTGAAGTTACGCTTTTAGGTATATTTATATTCGTTAAGCCGTAGCAGCTGGCAAACGCGGCATGGCCTATTGAAGTCACGCCGTTTGGTATAGTTATGTTTTTTAAGCTGGAGCACAAACCAAATACGCCACGTTCCAACAGCTTTACGCTGTCGGGGATATTTATACTTTGTAATTTTTCGCAATCAAAGAACGCACTGCCTCCTATGTAATTTATAGTGTCCGGAAGTTTTACGCTTTTTAATTCGTGGCAGTAAGCAAATGCTTCATAACCTATCTGTGTTACGGATATTCCGTCAATTTCCTTTGGTATTACGATATTGGTTGCAGAGCTATCGCAGTCGCGAATTGTAATATAATCATATGTTCCGTCATTATTCTCGTCAATTTGTTCATAGTAAAGATAATCGCCGTATTTTATTATGTTTTCATCTGCTGCTTCGGCAATCAAAGATGTATGTATTTCCGACATTAAAATATTCGGCAGGCATATTGCAGATGCCATAATTATAGCTGTAAGTCTTTTGATAATTTTCATTTTTTTCTCCTTTAATAATTTATTTTTTAATACCTTGACGCAAGATACATTGCAATTGCCGCTGCGTCCCTTATATTGCAAACTCTATCTCCGTTATAGTCCGCCCATATTGGTATTTTGTCATACTGTCCCTTTGCGCACGATATAGCAATTGCTGCAGCGTCTCTGATATTAAGCTGCTGGTCGTTGTTTGCGTCGCCTATCACCGGTTTTTCAGTCAACGATAACGCAACAAATTTAATTCCGTTTGAAACGGCGTAATTATGAGCGGCTGAATTTTCGCGGCAGTAAATCGCCACATCGCCGCAATCAGAAAATGTGTTTTTGTCAATGTTCTCCACATTATCCCATATAACTACATTTTTTAAATCTCTACAGCCGAAAAATGCTCTATCGCTTATTGAAGCTAATTCGCTTCCTATTGTAACATTTTTTAATCCACGGCAGTTTGCAAATGCGCCGAAGTCCATTACAGTTACATTGTCGGGTATATTCAGATTTGTTAATTTTTCGCATCTTTGAAACGACGCATATCCTATTGTGGTTACGCTGTCCGGTATTGTTATATTTGTTAATTCGTAACAAAAGGAAAATGCATGGTCACCTATTGAGGTTAAGCCTTTAGGTAGTTTTATATTTGTCAGGCTGCTGCAGTAAGAAAACACTTCAATGGGTATTGAAGTCACACTATCCGGTATTGTTATATTCTTTAAGGCAGTACAGCCAGAAAAAGCCTTCTCACCTATTGTAGTTACGCCATATGGTATTGTCACACTCTTTAAGGAGGTACAGCCGGAAAACATGGCGTCGCCTATTGAGGTTACGCTGCGGGGAATATTTATAGTTGTCAAGCCGCTGCAGCCAGAAAATATAGCGTTGCCTGTTGAGGTCACACTGTCTGGTATTGTTACGCTCTTTAAGGCAGTGCAACCCACAAAAGCATTATTGCCTATGGAAGTTAAGCCCTTCTGCAGCTTTATATTTGTTAAACTATTGCAGCCGTAAAAAGCATAATCACCCATTGAGGTTACGCTTTTAGGTATATATATACTTGTCAAGCCTATGCAGCCGGAAAAAGCGCCTTTACCTATTGAAGTTACACCGTCAGATATTGTTATACCTGTCAAGCTTTGGCAGTCGGAAAACGCACCCTCACCTATCGAAGTTACACTTTTAGGTATATATATACTTGTCAAGCCTATGCAGCCGGAAAAAGCGCCTTTAC